>WLIC01000124.1 GCA_009702405.1 Actinomycetota bacterium | reverse complement strand
TCAAAGAACATCACTGGGTCTTTAGAAGTAATAGCTTGCTGGATCATCCAGTAAGCATCGTTAGCGTTGCTAGGACTAACAACACGAAGACCTGCGGTGTGTGCGAAATATGCTTCAGGAGATTCGCTGTGGTGTTCAACAGCACCGATGCCACCACCGTAAGGAACACGAATAACAACAGGCATCTCTAAGAAACCTTCAGAGCGATTAGTAAGTTTTGCTAGCTGACTAACGATCTGGTTGAACGCAGGATAAATAAAACCATCGAACTGAATTTCGGCGATAGGTCTAAAACCACGCATAGCTAAACCAATAGCTGTTCCAACAATTCCTGATTCAGCAATCGGTGAGTTGAAGATTCTCTTCTCACCAAATTCATCTAACAAACCTTCAGTGACTCTAAAAACACCACCAAGTCTGGCAACGTCTTCACCAAAAACTAAAACCTTTTCGTCTTCTTGCATGGCTTTACGCATGCCAGCGTTAATTGCTTTTGCAATTGATAGCTCAACGGAATTACTCATTAGCGAGAACCTCCGTAACTTGGTGCGTCATCGCCATCGTTAGGTGGCGTGTGGCCACCCAAAGATTCTTCATAACCCTGAAGCCAAGCACGTTGTTCTTCAATTACTGGATGTGGTTCCGAGTAAACGTGATCGAACATCAATTCAAGATCTGGTTCCTTCAGAGCAAATGTTGCTTCACGAAGTTCAGCAGCTAGTTGAATACCGGCTTGTTCAACTTCATCGAAGAAATCTTGACCGACGCCTTGCTTGCGCAAGAACTTTTCAAAACGTGTGATTGGGTCTTTAGCTTGCCAATGAGCTAGCTCTTCTGGATCGCGATACTTAGAAGGATCATCGCTAGTGGTGTGTGCACCCATTCGATATGTGAGAGCTTCAATAAGTGTTGGGCCTAGTCCTGCTCTGGCATCGTCCATGTGTTTTTTAGTAACTGCGTAACAAGCAAGAACATCGTTACCGTCAACGCGAACACCAGGAACACCAAAACCTTCACCACGTTTGAAAAGTGGAACTGTAGTTTGAGTTCCCACCGGTGATGAGATAGCCCACTGGTTGTTCTGACAGAAAAATACCTGAGGTGTTTTATGTGTTGCAGCAAACAAGAAAGATTCGCTGATGTCTCCCTCAGCTGTTGCCCCATCACCGAAGTATGTAATAACGGCAAGATCGTTTCCTGGGATACCAGTTCCAACTTTGCCTTCAAAGTTCAAACCCATTGCATAACCAGTTGCATGCAGAGCTTGGGTTCCTAAAACAATTGCATATAAATGGAATCTAGTTTCGTGAGGATTCCAACCACCGTGGTTGACTCCTCTAAACATTTTCACAATTGACATCAAGTCAACGCCGTGAGTGATTGCAACTCCATGCTCACGGTATGAAGGGAATATGTGGTCGTTAGGGCCAACGCCGTAACCAGATCCGATTTGGGCTGCCTCTTGGCCAACGGCTGGAACCCAAAGACCCATCTGACCTTGGCGCTGCAAAGCGGTGGCTTCGTTATCGAAGCGACGGATACGAGCCATGTCTCGATAGAACTTCAGGAAGTCAGCTTCTCTAAGGTCTCTTACAAATTCGGCATAGCCAGCGTGCTCTTTAGGAACACTGAAATCGCCATCAACCGATAACAGCTGCACCATAGGAATATCTGTTGATTGGGCAGTCACATAGACCAATTTACTTCAGTCGTGGCACAATCGAACCATGAAACGTTTTCTGGTCTCAACAGTCATCAACGGATTAGGCCTCTGGTTGGTCTCAGCAATCATCCCAGGCGTCCAATTGCACCCATACGGTGGCAATGAAATCTGGCAGTTAGTAATCACTTTGTTGGTTATTGGAGCGATTTTCGGTCTAATTAACTCGATTATTGCCCCAGTTATCAAAGTAATTGCGATTCCGCTATACATTCTGACCTTTGGGTTGATCTCATTTGTCATAAATGGTGCTTTATTGCTTTTGGTTGCCTGGATCAGCCAGCAGCTAAGCCCAACAACTTTCACCATCGATGGTTTCACTTCAGCTGGCCTGACTGTCACATCACTTGGTTGGGCTATTTTGGCAGCTTTGGTAATGAGCATCTGTTCCTTCATCGGACGCGGCCTCTTCAAAGCGCTAAAGATTCTCTAAACCGCCATCTGGTAAACATTCACTTCACCGCCTATGGCGGTGCTGTGTTGTTCCATAGCCTTGGCATCAGGAATTACAAGTTCTTCGCCTCTTTGACCGACATACAAAACCTGGTCTGAGTCAAAAACTCTGTTTTTGATAAAGCCTTCTAACTTCTCGTCAACTGGGTTTGGGAATGTGTAGCTATTTATGAACGCCCAGTCATGGTCTTTAGGTAAATAGAACCAATGTGAGGTGTCACCGTTGGCTAGCTGGTAAGTCTCTTGCCTGATCAGGCTCTGGTTAGACCAGGTGGTTTCCTGAAATCTTTGTTGAATGATGTCAACGCTTGTTGGAGGCATGATGCTAACCGGCGGGACATGCTGAGTGAAACCAAGAGGCAAGTCTTTGAGTGGTGATAGTTCAACAGCCCAAGAACTGAATTCTTGTAAGAGCTTTGGAACATCGATTGTCTCAATGACTGTTTGCAACATTGTCTCTGTCTGCATATAGGAATGTGCTGAAGTGATTATTCCCTGTTGCAAGTGCCAGAGCTTAGCGAGGATGAAAGGTAGTTCGACAGTAAACAGTCCCGCCGCCCAGGGTGCAGTGGCAAATTTGTCTGGAGTAAGTTCTGTCAGCAAGCTAACTGCCACTGCCCAAAGATCTCTCGCGCTTCTAACTAGTTCTTCGTGAGAGGCAACCACAACTACAGGGGTAACTATTGGTGTGCATATTTGATTGTTCATGGGATCAACCCCAGTAACTGCATCTGCCACATCAAAGACTTAAGTTGATGTGAGAGTTTCTGCATTTCGAGACGACAGGTATCTGCCGCGGCACCTTGCCAGAGGTGCGGACTAGGTTGCGCGTGCTGGAGCAAGGCAACTGTGATTGCTAAGTGATTATTGAATATGTTCATTGCAATAATCTGCCCAAACTTCTCAAACAAGATTGGCTAAGTAGCAGTTTCTGTGCATAAATCAGGGCAATATAGATATGTGAGCAAACTTTCAAATCAACCACTAAGCCCTCTCGATGGGCGCTACCAAGCAGCTGTTTCTAGCCTTGGTTTGCACCTAAGTGAAGCTGGTTTGAACAGGGCTCGAATCCTCGTTGAAGTTGAATGGCTTATTTTCCTAGCCAACCGTGACCTCCTAGGCACTAACTCCCCTGTAGATAACGTTGCAATGCATCAACTTAGAGACCTGGTTGCAAACTTCAGTGATGACGATGTTGTTGAGCTTGCAACAACAGAAGCTCAAACCAAGCACGATGTGAAAGCAATCGAATACTTCATCAGAAACCGTCTAACCAGTTTTGGTAGAGAAGATCTTCTTGAATTAACTCACTTTGGTTGCACCAGCGAAGACATTAACAATCTTTCTTATGCGATCACGATTCATGATGCAATCGAAGATGTCTGGCTACCTAAGGCTAGAAACCTAGTCGAGACAATTAGAGC
>WLIC01000123.1 GCA_009702405.1 Actinomycetota bacterium | reverse complement strand
CCAATTTCCGGTCCAAATAGTTGAAAATCCAACCGGTAAAACCCCCGCTGGCCTGAATTTAGCTATAAAAGCAGCAAAAAACCAGGTAATAGTCCGAGTTGATGCCCATTCTCAACTTTCCCCTGATTACACCAAGTTAGCTATCCAGATTCTCAATGAAACCAAGGCTGCCAACGTCGGTGGGGTTATGAAAGCAGTTGGCGAGACCCCTTTGCAGCAGGCAATTGCCTGGGCTTATGGATCTAGGTTTGGCTTAGGCGGTGGTGCTTACCATGTTGGTGGTCTAGCAGGACCTAGCGATTCAGTCTATTTAGGCGTTTTCCGCAAGGATATCCTCGAAAAACTTGGTGGATTCAACGAAAAGATGATTCGAGGCCAAGATTGGGAACTCAATCTAAGGATTCGTAACTCAGGCGAACTTGTGTATTTCGATCCAAGACTTGAAGTTACCTATTACCCAAGGGCAAGCCTTGGCAAATTGGCTAAACAATTCTTTGATACAGGTGCTTGGCGTGCAGAACTGACCAGATCACACATTGCTAAAGCTAATCTTCGATACTTTGCTCCACCAACTGCAGTTCTTTCAATATCTCTGGGTCTTGGGCTGTATTTACTTGGTTTCGGTGGGTTCCTTGGTCTAATTCCTCTGTCCGCATACACTCTTGGGCTTTTGGTAGCCGCAATCACAGCTAAGCAACTATCTCTTTCTGCAAAGTTGAACATACTTATAGCGTTACCAACAATGCATTTTTGTTGGGGAGTTGGCTTCATTTCAGGGCTGTTCGTAAAGCGCTGAAACTAGACTTGATAACAATCCGATAGGGAGCAGATGTCAAAATACAAGGTAACCAAGGCAGTTATTCCAGTTGCTGGTCTTGGAACTCGCTTTTTACCGGCGACTAAGGCCATGCCTAAAGAGATGTTGCCGCTAATTGATAAGCCTGTTATCCAATATGTGGTTGAAGAGGCTGTTAATGCTGGCCTTGAAGATGTGCTCATGGTTACCGGTCGTAATAAGAATGCTCTAGAAAACCACTTTGACCGCATGGCAGAACTTGAGATGAACCTAGAACTCAAAGGTGACCATGATCGTTTAGCCAAAGTGATGGCTTCAACAGAATTGGCTAACATTCACTACGTTCGCCAAGGTGACCCTAGAGGTTTAGGTCACGCAGTGCTTCGAGCTAAGGCACACATCGCTGACCACTCCTTTGCCCTATTACTTGGCGATGACGTCATGGACTCAAGAGATGTTCTACTCACCAAGATGTTAGAACTTCACGAAGCAACTGGCGAGAACGTCGTAGCACTTATGGAAGTAAGCCCAGATCAGATTCATCTATATGGATGTGCTGTCACCGAAGGTGATGTGATAG
This sequence comes from Actinomycetota bacterium, assembly GCA_009702405.1. Next base: position 2,231 of record WLIC01000123.1, on the reverse strand, counting down.
ATGGTGTTGTGAGAATTTCAGGTCTAGTTGAAAAACCTAAGAACGAAGAAGCTCCTTCTAATCTTGCTGTTATCGGAAGGTATGTTCTTCGTCCTGAGATCTTTGACATTTTGGAAGAGACTAAACCAGGTCGTGGCAATGAGATTCAGTTGACCGATGCTCTAATGACAGCTGCTCAAAACCCTGAGCGTGCTGGCGGTGTTCTAGGAGTTGTCTTCAAGGGAAGACGGTATGACACCGGTGACAAACTCGACTTCATCAAAGCAACTCTGCGTTTAGGAGTTGACCGTGAAGATATCGGCCAAGAACTTCGTGCTTGGTTACACGAATTCAATAACGAAATCTAAGAACCTAAAAGGATATTTGAATGTCTTCAAACTCAAATGTAATTGTCTGCTCTTTTTACACAGCAGATGACTACTACCGAGCTCACGGTGAACGTCTAGCGAAAAACCTTGAGTCACTTGGCGTTGAATATGTGCTTCGCGAAATTGAAAAACAAGAAGGCGAAGACTGGGCAGATATCTGTCGTAAGAAAGTTCCTTTCCTAGCTGAGGTTTGTGCAGCTAATCCAGATAAGAAAGTTTTCTGGATGGATGTTGACTGCCTAATTTTAGAAATGCCCGATTACATTTTTAACTCAACAGCAGACATCGTTGGGTTCCAACGTGGATACTCTTCACCACTTGCGATCGGTTACGACCGGAGAGCAAGATTCTGGGAGCCTTCATTCTGGGGTGTAAACACAACGCCTTTAGCTCGCAAGATGATTGCTGATGCTGCGGCCATCGAAAAGACATCAACCATTAAGGCCACCGACGACTACTTCATGGAAGAAGCTTGGAGAGCTAACTGTGACAACATGACTTTCCAAATGATCCCATCCAATGCAGTTGTTGGTATGGGCACTGCCAATGAGAATTCAAGAGGCGCATTCTTTAAGTTTGGTTCCAGCGGTAACGTCGCTGAGTTCAAAGGCAAAGTTGAACAGCATTCAGGCAACAAGAAGGGGCTCAAGAAGAGAGCTCTAAAACTTGCTAAAAACCTAGAACAAAAACTTCCACCAGCAACTTCCAATCGTTTAAGACTTATAGCCGACACCATTGGCATCACAGGAATACTTACCGCTTCCAAGGCCAATCCCGAAACGCAAGAGAGAAACGCTCTTCTAAACAAGATCCAAGAAAGTGCTCAAGCAGGTCAAAGCACTAAGTTCGCTGAGTCAAAGGCACTTTTTGAAGAAAAATACTTACTGACACAAGCAGAAACAAACAGCATCGCGAGCGCCAACAGTTTCTTCTATTACGCAAGTAAACCTTCCAATGAATCAGTTCATCTTGCATGGTGGGCTAAGCCATTCCCAGGTAATTTTGGTGACTGGCTATCACCACTAATAGTGAGCCACTACACGGAGAAGAAGGTCATCTTCCAGGTTCCGGTTCGATTGGCATCCAGAGCACACATGATTGGTTTAGGTTCCATCGGAAGATTTATCAAGCCAAACTCTGTTGTTGTTGGAACAGGAATATCTACCGATGAACTGACGCTAGCTAAGAGTGCGACCTATGTTTCAGTTCGCGGTCCAGTAACTGCAAGAGTAGTTAAGGAATCAGGTGGACCAGATGTCACAAGCTTCGGCGATCCTGGTGTTCTTATCTCAAGAATCTTCCCTGTTGAAAGAGCTGCCACAAACGGCAGAGTTGCCCTAGTTCGTCATTTCACTCACAAACCTATCCCCCTTGTTACCCCTGAAAACATGGACGAACTAGATGTTTTCATGTCTCATCCAGATCAAATCAAAACTTTAGTTGAAGCACTAAATCAATATGACCGAGTTGTCACCTCTGCTATGCACATCTTCATTACCTGCCAGTCATATGGCATTCCATGTGCTCTAATAACTTTCGAAGGTTTTGAAGATTCAGTTCACGGTAACGGAATCAAGTATGGCGACTACGCGCAAGGAGTTGGCCTCGAGTCAATTAGTCCAGTTCCTGTGGGCTTGAACCTTTCAAAGATTGACTTTGACAGCCTCACAACAGATCACAAAATAACAAATTCCAAACTGGATGAAGTTGAACAAGCAATCCTCAAAGGGCTAAGTTACCTTTGATAGTGAACACAAAAAGCAAAGGATTAGCATGTTCTTCTTAGTTCGTCTCGTGCTTCAGACTTTTAGTTCACTCTTTCCTAAAGGCAAACATCGCAACCGCGCCATAGTGCTTGCCGCT
>WLIC01000122.1 GCA_009702405.1 Actinomycetota bacterium | reverse complement strand
ATGACGGCCCTTGCATTTAGGAGCTAGTTGCCATGAACCAAAACCTTCCAGAAGATCCACAACTACGCGAAATGGTTAAAGCTGCTTTAGCCCATAAAGTTACTCGTCGAGCAGTTCTCGGTGGAGCAATGGCTACCGGAGCTGCAGCACTGCTTGCTGCGTGTGCGCCAGGTGGAAAAACAGATCTAACCCCAGCTAAAGATGTGAGCGATTCAGACCCATCTCTTATCTGGAGTAACTGGTCGCTTTATATCGATGTTGACGATAAGGGTAACTACCCAACTCTTGAAAAGTTCCAGAGCGAGACTGGAGTCACCGTTACTTATCGTGAAGATTACGATGACAACGATTCCTACTATGGAAAAGTTAAGGACCAGCTTGCACTTGGTCAAGACATTGGTGCTGACCTAACCTGCCCAACTTCTTGGATGGCTGCTCGTTGGATCAACCAGGGTTACGTTCAGACATTTGATGATGCTGAACTACCTAACAAGAAAAATGTTCAGCCTGCTTATCTAGGTGAGGCTTACGACCCACAGCGAACCATGTCATTGCCTTATCAAGGTATTTTGGCTGGTTTGGCTTATGACAAGGCAGCATACAAAGCTGCTACTGGCAAATCTGCTCCTGCAGTACTTGCTGATCTTTGGAACCCAGCACTTAAGGGACGCGTCGGTGTTCTAAGTGAAATGCGCGACACCGTAGGTCTTGTGCTGATGGATCAGGGTATTTCTATTGGTGATGCAAACAGCCTTACCTCTGATGCATTCATGAATGCAATTGATGTTATTGGTGCCAAAGTTTCTGATGGACAGATTGCTCGCATCAAGGGAAACAGCTACAAGGATGACCTAGTAAACGGTGACACCATCATTGCTATCGCTTGGTCGGGAGATATCATCCAGCTGAACGCTGAAGCAGGTTACGACCGTTTTGGTTTCGTACTTCCTGAATCAGGTGGAACTATCTCTGCAGACTGTTTCGTTATTCCTATGGGTGCAACTCACAAGAAGAACGCTGAGAAGCTAATGAACTTCTACTACGACCCATACAACGCTGCTGTTCTAGCTGCTTACGTGAACTACATCACACCTGTTGTTGGTGCCAAGGAAGAAGCACTGAAGTTGGATCCAGCTTTGGCTGATAACGAATTGATTTTCCCTTCGGAAGCTTTCTTGTCTAAGACTCAGGGCTTCCGTGCGCTTGACAGCAAGGAAGAGCAGAGCTTCACCAAGGCTTTCCAGCAGATCAAACTAGGCGCGTAGTGGCAAAAGAGTTTGTTGCCCGCGGCGCTGACTTAGAGCTAAAGCAGATACGTAAAGAGTTTCCTGGATTTACTGCAATAGAAAACTTGGACCTCCATGTTCCAGCAGGAGAGTTCTTTGCTTTACTCGGTCCTTCTGGTTGCGGTAAGACAACAACTCTTCGTTTGGTAGCTGGGTTAGAATCTCCAACCAAGGGCAAGATTTTTATTGGTGGCAAAGATGTAACCGCTACTAAGCCACACGAGCGTCCAGTAAATACCGTTTTTCAGTCATATGCTTTATTCCCGCACATGACTGTTTTAGAAAACGTTGCTTTTGGTCTGAGACAGCGCAAGATTGCAGATCCACTAGCTAAAGCTAAAGATGCCTTGAACCTAGTTCAGCTATCTCACCTTGCAGATAGAAAACCACAACAACTATCCGGTGGACAGCAGCAGCGTGTTGCTTTGGCAAGAGCTTTGGTGAACCGACCTTCTCTTCTACTTCTTGACGAGCCATTGGGAGCACTAGATCTAAAGCTTCGTCGTGAAATGCAGACAGAACTAAAAGCAATTCAGATGGAAGTTGGGCTTACCTTCTTGCACGTAACACACGACCAGGAAGAAGCCATGGACATGGCTGACACTGTTGCGGTTATGAACCTAGGACGAATTGAACAGATGGGTGCACCAGAGACTCTTTACGATCGCCCTAAGACTGTGTTCGTATCTAAGTTCTTAGGTCAGTCAAACCTTTTGGTTGGTGATGTAACTTCAACTTCAGCAAACTCAATCAGCATTGATGTTGCTGGTAACAAGATTTCAGTTCCTAAGAACAGGGCCGAAAAACACAAGGGCAAGATTGCTATCGGGTTCCGCCCAGAGAAAGCTACTTTCAGTTCCAAGAAGCCAACTGCATCATCTTCTAAGAACGTTATTGGTCCTGGAGAAATTATTGACATTCGTTTCACCGGTGTTAGCAACCAGTACCTGATTGAAGTTCCTCAGCTAGGTAACATCACAGTGTTTGCTCAGAACATGACTCACTTTGCACCAATAGAGGTTGGCGCGAAGGTTTGGATTTCTTGGGATGTTGAAAATAGCTTTGGTCTTTCAGACCTACCGGCACAAAACGTAAAGGCTTAATCCAGATGGCTTTCGCGGCATTTGGTTCATCCAACGCACCAGCATCAGCTAAACCGACTAAAAGCGGCAAGGTTGTTATTGCTCTGTTGGCACCGGGACTTGCCTACCTTGGAGCATTCTTTCTAACACCTCTATTCGCTTTGATTATGGTCTCTTTAGAGGTGCCAGATCCAAATGGTGGTTATGCCGAATACGTTCCAGCCTTTGAGATCGGCAACTACCTGTATGTCATAAGTGAATATCTGCCACACATTCTTAGATCTTTTGGATATGCACTAGCTGCAACAGTTCTAGCCCTAGTTATTTCTTATCCGCTGGCTTACTTCATCGGAGTCAAGGCAAGACCTTGGCCACTACTGCAAAAGCTAATGCTTACTTTGGTGATTGCACCTTTCTTTATCTCTTTCTTGCTAAGAACTCTGGCGTGGAAGCAAATTTTCTCTAATGAATCATGGATAGTTTCATCGCTTCATGACATCGGGCTATTAGCGCCAACTCAGTATGTTGTTGGAACACCTTTCATGGTCATCTTTGGTTTGACTTATAACTTCATTCCATTCATGACTTTGCCGCTTTACACATCGCTAGAGCGTCTTGACCTTAGGTACTTAGAGGCTGGCTCGGATCTCTATGCATCACCTACCAAGGTGTTCAGAAAAGTTACCTTGCCGCTATCAATGCCTGGAATTATTTCTGGAACACTACTGACCTTTATTCCTATCGCCGGTGATTACATCAACGCTTCAGGAGATTTCCTAGGTTCATCATCGACTTCGATGATCGGTAACGTGATCGAATCTAATTACTTGCAGATAAATGACTACCCATCAGCTTCAGCTCTATCAGTTCTTTTGATGGGCGTAATTCTGGTGCTGGTTAGCGTTTATGTGAAGAAGTCTGGAACGGAGGATCTGCTCTAATGCGTTTTAGCTTAGGTAAGTTGACCCTTCCGCTCTATGCGGTGCTAGCTTTCATCTACTTGTTGATTCCGATTGTTTACACTTTCGTCTTCTCTTTCAACGATTCATTAAAAACCAACCTAATTTGGCGCGGTTTCACTTTTGATAAGTGGACCAATGTCTGTCAGCGTGAAGGTGTTTGTGAGGCATTTGGAAACTCTGTCTTTATTGGAATAATCTCGACAATCTTTGCAACCGGCCTTGGCACCATGATTGCTATCGCTTTGGTTCGTTACCGCTTCAAGTTCAGAAGCTCAGTCAACT
>WLIC01000121.1 GCA_009702405.1 Actinomycetota bacterium | reverse complement strand
CATGCTCTCTATTATCGCCCTTTATTAGCTCTCTTAGAAACCAAAACGTTATCTAAGGATTAGCCCTAGAACTTCGTCTCTAATTGCTTCCATGCTGGCTTGGTCTTTGGCTTCAACGTTTAGACGTAGCAAAGGCTCAGTATTGGAGGCGCGAACGTTGAACCACCACCATGCTCCGTTGGCATCGGTTCCTTTGACTGTGATGCCATCAAAGTGATCAAAACTTGCTCTATCGGCAAAAGCCTCTTCAACTCGAGCCTTAGCCGCAGCAACATCTTGAACCTTCGAGTTAATCTCCCCCGATAGGAAATACGGGTTGTATTGCTTAGAAATAGCACTTAGCGATTCAGGCTGTGAACCGAACTCGGCCAAAACATGCATCGCAGCCAACATGCCGTTATCAGCACCCCAGAAATCTCTGAAGTAATAGTGAGCAGAGTGTTCTCCACCAAAGATTGCATTGGTATCAGCCATCCTGTCTTTGATAAGTGAATGACCAACCTTAGTGCGCTCACCCTTAGCACCATCAGCTTCAATAACTTCTGCAACAACTCTTGAGGTAATCAAGTTATACAAAACAGTGATATCAGTTTCTGTGCCTATAGCTCTTACTCTGGCAATCTCGCGACGAGCAACCATAGCCGCAACAGCACTAGGTGTTACTGGGTCACCATTTTCATCAATGACGAAACAACGATCTGCATCACCATCGAAAGCCAAACCTAAATCAGCCTTGTGCTCAACAACTGCCTTCTGCAGATCAACTAGGTTAGCTGGCTCTAACGGGTTAGCTTCATGGTTAGGGAAAGTGCCATCTAATTCGAAATACATGTCAATGATTTCAATAGGTAACTTAGTCAAACCAGCTTGAGTGGAAAGAACTGCAGGAACTGTTAACCCACCCATACCGTTAGCTGCATCAACAACAACGCGCATTGGTTTCACATTTGAGAGATCTACCAACTTACGTAAGTAAGTTGCATAGTCAGCTAAAACATCTTTAGTCGAATAACTGCCAGGATTAGCAACTTCTGAAATACCTTCAGCTAAAAATAATTTGGCACGGTCACGAATAGCAGCGAGGCCCGTGTCTAGTGAAATACCTCTAGCTCCAGCTCTGGAGAACTTAATGCCGTTATAGGTTGCTGGGTTATGACTTGCAGTGAACATAGCTGCAGCTAGGTTCATCGATCCTGAAGCAAAGTAAGACTCATCGGTTGAGCAAAGACCTATGGAGATGACATTAGCTCCACGCTTTTGAGCACCACGAGAAAAAGCTGCAGCAAACAGCGGTGAAGAGTCACGCATATCGTGACCTACGATTACTGACTCACCGGCTAGCTCAAGTTCATCGATAAAGCCTGCAGCTAGGGCCTCAACAACATCCTCGGTTAGGTCAATACCAACTAAACCTCGAACATCATAGGTTTTTACTATTGCATCCCAGTTCACACTCATTATTAGCCTTACCTCTCAACAAAGTTAAAGAATACAATGACACCATGAAGCCAAGACCTACCAGCAGAGACCGTCACGGTCGTGGCATCAGACATTCCCTATCTGGAGCCCTTTATCGAACCGGTGGTTCAAGCCAAGACCAGTTCGCCTCTATCGTTAGCTCTACCTGTGATTACCTAAGAGAACGCTGGCCTGTAGAGCTAGGAACCTTGAAGTACCAGATCCTTGATGCACCTATTCTCGGCGCGAACTCAACCTATGTGAAGCGCTGGGCAGCAAGACAAGAGACCATGACCATAATCATTTATCGTTTGCCGATACTTCGTCTAGATCAGAATCCAAACAGTTCACCGACTGAAGAACGAGTGCGCATAGAACACCATGTCTTTGAAGCAGCCGGCGAACTAATTGGCAAAGAACCTTGGGAACTGATCTTTGGTGATGAACCAGAGAACTAGTGGATATTCACACTTACTTGACCACTGATGTTTTTATCATCTAGCACCGGCAGCACCGCTACCCTGCCAGCAACATCGATAACCAAGTTCGCATAAACAGCTTTATCACTTGGATAGATACCGATAGACATTCCCGGTGTTGCCCTGATAACAGCATCTGAACCAGCAGCGATTGTTCGCTTGACAGTGGCTGCACCAATCTTGATTGAAACTACCGTTGACTTATTGCTTGGGTTAACTATCGAAAGTTTAGAGATACCTGCTTTAGGGATTGCGACATAGCGAGGTGTTTGGAACGCTTCAGCAGCGTTCACCCAAGCAAAGTCAACATAACTATCTGTATTTGCTCTTGCTCTCACTAAACGAATCGAAGACTGAACCGCAACATCAGAATCTAGATAGGCAAAGTAATCGCCATCTTTGAGGCCTCTGATTTCAAAGTCAGTTACTTTACCGGCAGCTGCTTTTACTGAAAGCACTGTTCCGAAGGTTTGCTTATCACTACCTAGAACCTGCAGAGTCAGGTTCGCATCAACAGTGCCAGGCACAAAAACTCTTAGTAGTTGTTGAACATCGGAATACTGGTCTGAACTCTTTCTGAACTTAGCTGCATCTCTAGAACCTCTTACCAAGATGCCAGGTAAGACGTTGAACTTACTTGCAACCGGTGCAGGGGCTACGTAATCAGCACCTGAAGCTCTAGTGCCACGAACGCTCTTCTGTTGAATAAGTGCAGTAATGGAACCACCACGACTAGTGGCATGAACAACTATCGACTGTGATCGAAGAACAAAAGAAGCCAGCGGAACAACTGTGGTCTTCTGAGCTGCAACAGCGATGCCCGATAGCCCTGCACTATGGGATGAACCATTTTCAGTAAAGATTTCAAGATCAACGGTTGCATCAACTTGAGTTGGGTTATTCAAAATAAGAAGTGATTCTCTACCGGTCATGGTTGAACCACCAACCAACCAGAATTCTGATTGAGCTCTAAGACAAGGAGCGGCTAGTAAGCCTTTGATGTTCTTGTTTGTAACAAGTTGAAGCTGGTTGGCAGAAAGTAGAGCTGAGCCTTGAGCTTTGGTTCCAGTTTTATCGACAACAGACACAGAGCCAGTTTTATTCAATCCTTTGAAAAGATCCTGACGAACGCCATAGCCAACAACATAGCTGCCATCAAAGAGTTTCAGTGAGGTTGCAGATGCAGCTGAATAACTAAGCGAAACACTGGCTGAACCTAGACGCTTGAAGCCTGTTACCGATGTTCCCGAAGCACCACCAGCCAGAATGGCTGGTCCTGAACAGGTAACTTGCAGATCTTTAGCGCTAACTTCGTGAACCTTTGACTTGACTACCCCTGCTGAGAACAGGTCTGCTGTTGAACCGAAGAACAATAGAGCTGCTGTGCAGATGGCGATAAGGAGCATGCGAGAAATACGAAGAATCATTATTCTTGCTCCCCCTCTGGCTCAAAACTGTTCTCCGCTCTGGTTCTGTTCTTACGACCACGAGCGGTTGGAAGAGCGAGTAACACAAAACCAATAAGGACAGCTAACTGAACAGTCTTAGTCACAGAGAACAGGGACTGTTCAACGTTTCTACCTGAAACAAAAGGTTTCTTCACTCGCCAAAGTTGACCAAATTCAGTGGTTCCTACTTGATCTAATTCAGCGACCGAGTTCAATGCAACACCAAGATCACCATTACCTG
>WLIC01000120.1 GCA_009702405.1 Actinomycetota bacterium | reverse complement strand
GTAACAACAACCTGAGCAGCAGTGATTTCAGTTCCTGAATCACGCTTGGTCTTCTCAGCAATAGCTTCACGAAGTTCAGGTAAACCAACAGCTGGTGTGTAACGGTGGTTCTTAGGATCTCTTGCAGCTAGAACAGCAGCTTCAACGATGTGTGCTGGTGTTGGGAAGTCTGGTTCACCCGCTGCATAAGAGATAACTGGCTTACCAGCAGCCTGCAAAGCCTTAGCCTTACCGTCAACTTTTAGTGTGGCTGACTCAGCAATAGAGCCGATTCGATGGGAGATTCTAGGGAATTCGTTCACTAGACAAGCCTACCGAAGCCTCATGTTTAGTGAGGCGTTTAGTAGGAGTAGCCTGAAAGTTAAGGAGACCAAAATGAAGAAAATGCTCATCAGCACAGTAGTGCTAGGACTGATATTGACGGCAGGCGTTTCAGCATCTGCTGAGGAGGTCATTTCACCTGTAGCTGGCCAGACTGATTTAACAGTCAGAACTTCAACTAGTTCAATACGTAATCCAAGAGTTTTCTCATTAGCTAACGGATCTTCTTTAGTCACCTGGCAAGAGGGAAGTAGAGAGGGCTATTTCCTTAAAGCTAGGACTGTCTCCATCAACAACAGGTTAGGTGCGGTTCAAACTATTAACTCTGGCGTAGCAGAATCTTTGGATTCTGGTCAAGGAGTTCAAGACACTGTTGCCATTAATAGGAATGGAAAAGTCTTTGCCGTTTGGGCAACCCTAGGAACAAGATACGGTGTTCCTTCCCAAACTGTGTGGGGTAGAACATCTGTCGATGGAGTTACCTGGTCGAAACCTTACGTAATCATTCCAGGTCTCTCACTGACCGGAGACCTAGACAGGTGCCAAGAAGATCCAACTAACACTCCTAGCTGCGGATATGTTCGAATCCAAGCTGCAATAGATGACAAAGGTCGTCAAGCAGTTTTGGTTGCAGATAACATCCAATCAACTGGCAACAGATTCAGAATGAAAGCCTCAAGTTTTATAGGTAAATGGTGCAACTTCAAAACTCTAACCACCACACCTGAATTCAGATCTAGCGAAATCCTAGGTTTAACTTCAGGCTTCATGGTCAGTGCAACTAAATACTCTCCAATGACTACCAACTCCGTAAAGACCAGTTACTACAGTCCAAAACTAGAGAGTTGGACTAACACTTCAACGGCTATCGCTATATCTGCCAACACTGTAATCACTGGTCATTGGGTTCAACGTGACACAAAGAATCTAACTTTAGCTATGGCCTCCTCAAATGACGTTGGTGGGGTTTCAATAAGAAACTACAACGTTGACACCAAGACCTGGTCCTCAGATTTAATTACACTCCAAAAGCAAGAACCTAATATCGTCTATCCAGATTTAAGAGCAGCTAAAGTTGGCGCAGATTTCGTTGTGATGTTCACCACATACAACCAGGTCGATGGTGCTAAAGAAGTTAGGGTTTCCAAAGTAGTTGGGCTTACCCCAACGACAACCACAATTGGAACAAGCGTTGATCAAATCGACTTGCTCTACGCAGGCTCATCACTTTCTAACAATGCAGTGATTGCGTATAACGAGATTATGAATGGAGCAAAGTTAGGCGGCATAACCGAAGCAACTTTGCCAACCTTTATACCTAACTCCGCTACCCATTCATACCTCTCTGCTTTTATAAAGACCAGAGCAGACAGGGTTGCAGGAGTTGGCTTGAAATTTGGTGAAAGCACTACAGCAGTTATTTTCACTCAGGGGTATCTTAGATAAATGCAAAGCATTGTTGCCGGCTTCCTAACCGGGCTTTCCCTAATTGTTGCAATAGGCGCACAGAATGCCTTTGTTCTAAGACAGGGATTACTAAGAAAGCATGTCCTAGTCATTGTTGTTATTTGTGCACTGAGTGACGCTCTGCTAATCGCTCTTGGTGTTTTAGGTCTTGGAAGTTTGATTTCAGCTTTACCTTGGTTGCTGGAAGTAATCAGATGGGTAGGAGTAGCTTTCCTAGTTTGGTATGGATCTTCTTCCCTTAGAAGATTTGTGAAGCAAGATTCTTTGAAGGCAGCAGAGTCTTCTGTTGGCTCTTTGAAGCAAGCTGTTGTGACAACCCTTTCTCTTACCTTTTTGAACCCTCATGTCTATCTAGACACAGTCATCTTTATTGGCGGTATCGCTAACTCTTTTGGAGATCAGAAATGGTGGTTTGTTTTCGGGGCCATCACAGCTAGTTTCTTGTGGTTCTTTAGCTTAGGTTTTGGTGCAAGTAAAGCCTCAGTCTTGGTATCTAAGCCAGTGTTCTGGAAGATACTAGATATCTTTATTGCAGCTGTGATGTTTAGTTTGGCTATTACTTTAGCCTTAGCAAAACTGAGTTAGAAACCAATCAGGTTAGGTTCTGGAACCAAGGTAATACCAAACTTGTTGGCCACCTGAGTCTGAATATATCTGGCTAACTCAGTTACTTCTTTAGCAGTTGCATTACCTCTATTGGTTATGGCTAGAGCATGTTTAGAGGAGATGGCTGCGTTAGAACCAGGCATGCTGAAACCTTTATTGAACCCAGAGTTTTCAATTAGCCAAGCTGCTGAAAGCTTCACTGTTAATCCATCGTCTTCAATGGTTGGCCATCTTGGAGCATCTTCTGGAAGTGTTCTAGCGAAGTGTTCAGTCACGATTGGGTTAGTAAAGAAAGATCCACAAGACCAAGTGTCATGATCTCTTTCGTCTAAAACCATGCCCTTAGATTCTCTTAGAACTAAAACTTCTTGAACTCTAGATTCCAATAGCTCTTTATGTTCTGCTGGTAGATCTGTTTCAAACTTGAACTCAACCCAGGTAATGATCCCTTTTTTGCCTTGCTTGAAGATGCTGTCACGATAACCAAATTCACATTCTTCTTTAGACATGATCTGAACTGTTTCAGTTTCATAATCTAAGAACTCAAGTTGGTGGAAGGTAAGTGACAGCTCTTGACCGTAGGCACCAATGTTTTGAACAGGGGCTGCGCCAACTGTGCCAGGTATACCTGCAAGAGATTCAATACCTGGCCAACCAGATTTAGCTGCATGAATGACAAAGTCATTCCAGTTCTCTCCTGCTTGAACACGGATGATGCCATTACCAACATGTTCAATACCTAGGTTTCTAACCAGGATTACTTCTAAACCAGGTAGCTCATCATTAGCAACAAGGTTAGAGCCACCACCTAGAACTAGAAAGTTTTCTGTTCTATGCCAAACATCTTTAGCTATAGCGATTAGTTCATCACGAGTGTTAGCTATATGAATAGCCTCAGGAACACCACCAACATGAATGGTGGTTAGTTCACTGAGTGCTTGAGTCATAGCTGCACTACTGCTTGAGCTTTACCCAAGACAGCAAGTTCGTTACTTACCGCAGTTAGATCAATACGAACTGTTTTCGCTTCAAGATCAATTGCTCCAACCTTTCCAACAACAGTTAGTAGAGCACCTGCATTAGCATCAACAAATACTGGCTTTGTGAAACGAACTCCATAGTCAATAACTTTGCCAGCATCGCCCACCCAGTTCACTGCAACTTGAACTGCAGCTCCCATAGTTAACATGCCATGGGCTAGCACACCATCAAGTCCAACTGATTTAGCAAAATCATCGCGATAGTGAATTGGATTGAAATCT
>WLIC01000012.1 GCA_009702405.1 Actinomycetota bacterium | reverse complement strand
ATGACCGCGTGCTTGTTTCTAGCTTTAGCAACAGCAGAAGATTGCTGGCATTGAGTAAGTTCAGTAAGCCCGTTGCAACTTCGGCAAGCGCATCAACAGTTCTGAAGATCTGGTTGTTTGTGAAGCTTGGGCTACCCCAGTCAGTGATTAGTAACTCATTGAAGAACATTGGCGCTCTGCAAATACCTCGAAAGCTCTCTTTCGTAAAACTTGATTCAAAGCGGTTTATCCACAGTGTGCTTGCCTCAGGGACGCAGATTCACTACTGGACTATAAACTCACCTGAAGAAATGTTAGAACTCACTAGGTTAGGTGCCACGGGAATCGTGACAGATGTGCCAGAGTTAGCAGTTCGAACCCTGAGAAAAGCCTGATTCCGGGAAGTATTCCTTAGAAACTTTGCTTATCTACTGTGTAGCAACTTATGTAACACCTAAAGCAAGGAAAATGAAGATGGCCCAACAATCAATGCGCGGGATGCGCTTAGGCTCTGAGAGTTTCGAAAGTGCCAGAGGAGTAACCCTCTCCCCTAGGAACACACACCTGTATCGCTGTGCCAAAGAGCATGTCAGCGAAATGATTTTTGCTGATGAGGCTGAAGTTCCTACTGCATGGCCATGTAAGTCATGCTCACTTGAAGCTGCTCTTCTCGACACAGAAGGTAACCAGGCTTTCGCTACCGAACTTCCTAAAGCACCTAGAACTCACTTTGAGATGTTGTTAGAGCGTAGATCACGCGAAGAACTTGAAGAGATTCTCACAGAGCGACTAGATGAATTGAAAGCTAGGCGTAAGCGCGGTCAGGCAGACGCAACAAACAGTTAGTTACTTGCGAAGGAAGATTCTTCGCAAACCAAATTTAGTCATCAAAAGCAAAGCTTCAGCAACAATGTTGGTGCTCATTTTTGAAACGCCTATTTCACGTTCGACAAAAGTAATTGGAACCTCGGCTGCTCTGCCGCCAGAACGAATTGTGCGATAGGCCATTTCTATCTGGAATGAGTAACCGCGAGCATTGATGCTATCTAGATCGAACTTCTTTAGGAACTCAGCACTGAAGACTCTGAACCCAGCTGTCATGTCGTTTAGTTTTGAACCAAGCATCATTCGCGCATAAATGTTTCCTCCGCGGGAAAGCCACTGTCTATAAAACGGCCAGTTCATAGTCTTGCCACCACGAACATACCTAGAACCAATAACTAAATCGAAGTTAGAGCAAACGGCTATTAACTTAGGAAGATCTTCTGGGCGATGTGAACCGTCTGCATCCATCTCAACTAAGTAGTCGTAACCCCGCTCGAAAGCCCAACGAAAACCAGCGATGTAAGCAGCTCCTAGACCCTCTTTACCTGCTCTATGTAAAACAGAAATCTTTTTATTGGTCTTAGCTAACTGATCGGCTAACTGCCCTGTTCCATCTGGTGACGAGTCATCAACGATAAGAAGATCAACGTCTTTATTGTGTTCGAATAACCTTGTGACGGCGTTATTGATGTTGCCCGCTTCGTTGAAGGTGGGCATTATTACTAAAATCTTCAAGACTTTTTCTTCCTTCTTTTTGAAACAGTCAAACCAACGATTGCTATAGAGAACATAGCGATTGCTAAGAAGAAAGCTGCCTCTTCAAAATATCTGCCAAATCTAACTGCAGGTGTGATGTCATCTCTCAAAGCAATTTCAGAAACCATGGCACCAGGCTTGAATGTTTCTAACTCGTGCATGACACTGCCGTCAGGAGCATAGATTCCAGAAACTCCAACAGTAGAAATAGACACAACAGTTCTACCTGTTTCAATTGCGCGCATTCTTGAAATGGCCGCTAGCTGAACACCTTGCTCGCTCTTACCAAAGTCACTGCTGTTAGTTTGCACCATGATCGCCTGAGCTCCCCCGTTGACGAGGTCGTAACTTAGGTAATCGATGGTTACTTCAAAACAAATCAGCGATCCGACTTTGCCTTTGTTTGGAATGTCGAACAAACCATCTCGAGTGCCAGCACTCATATCCCAACCGATGAGACCGATCATCTCTGGAGCAAGCGACATAAAGAATGAACGGTAAGGCACATATTCACCGAATGGCACTGGGCGTTTCTTGTCGTACCAGTCAACCAAGCCCTTATCAGGAGCCCATAGGTCAACCTCATTGTAGAAATCTTTACCGCGGAAGGTCTTATTGCCAAATAGTAAAGGAGCATTAAGTTCCTCGTCGACAAACTTACTTATCTTCATGTTTGGTTCGAGCATTGTTACCGGATCTAGATCAGAAGAGTTCTCTGGCCAAACCATCAGGTCCAGTCCTTGACCACTTCCAGATTTAACCAGTTCACGAGCAACATCTAGATGCTTATCCATGATCGAGCCAGGCGGGTTTATAGCGAACAGGCCAGCATTAGCGTTACCTTGAACGGCTGCAATCTTCATAGTTCCGGCGTTGCCATCCGTTGGAATAACCATTAGAGCTGGAATTCCTAGAACAACTAACCAAGCTGTTGCAGTTGGTAACCAACTTCTAAACCTGAGACGAAGTCCAGATCCTGCTGGCAATGGCTTGACGAATTGAATTGCAGCAAGAGCACTAAGGAATGTGATGAGCCATGACAGTCCTGCGATATCAACTGCCCAAACAAGTTTTGAAATCCAGGTATCTGCTTGCGATAGTCCGGCCCTTGCCCAAGGCAGACCATCAAAAGGGAAACGTCCAGCAACATATTCGCGTGCTGTGTATATCGCGCCGAGAACGAAGGCGACAACAAATGGTTCAAATCTGCCAAGTTTTAGAGAGCTAAGCCATCTCCAAACAACAGCCATAACACCAAATGCCAGACCAAACATCAAAGCTTCAACGAATGAAAGTAAGAACCATGGCAATGGGCCTAGATAAGTGGTCAACCACTTGAGAACTAAGCCATAGAAGGCAAAACCTGCAAAGGTTCCAACAAAGAAAGCTTTGAAGAAGCCAAGTTGTCTAATGGCAAGAAGAATTAGCAAGATTCCTAGGAAAATTGCTGGCCAGATATTGAAAGCTGGGAAGCTGATAGCTATGGCAAGGCCACCGAGTATGCCTAGAAGTGCTCTCCCCCAAAATGAGTTCGATTGCCTAATCCAGTTCAATAAAGAGCTCACCATAACAATCTAAGCGTAATAGGAATAGGCAACTATTCCACGTTTGATTCGGTCTATCGAAGCCTGAGCAGTGTCTGAGAGTTCGTCTTGATGAACTTTCGAGATTTGTTCCAGCAGGTCAATAGTTTGTTTGCACCATCTGATGAAATCTCCTGCAAGCATGCCGGTGGCTTTCATGATGCCATCAAGTCTTGAACCGGTAGCCCAGCGATACATCTGCAATGCCATGGTGGCATCAGGCTCAGAAGTTAGTGGCAAATGGTTTCGTTTCGAGAGATCCTGCAAGTCATCCCAAACGCCTAGCGTCTGATCAAAGACTTCAACAAAGTCACCTTTTGGAAGTTTAGGGTTGAGATTTTCATCATCACGCCTTGCTTCATAAACCAATGCGGCAGCTATTGCAGCAAGAGTCTGTGAATCAATGCCATGCCAGGTTTGACGTCTTATGCATTCTGCAACTAGCAAGTCTCGTTCGCCATAGATTTTGGCAAGTTTTCCACCGGCTTCCGTTATCTCAAGATCTCCTTCAGAGACTCTTAAGTATTCAAGTTCAATAAGCATCTGACTAATTCGGTCAAAGGTTTTAGCAACCTGATTGGTGCGAGATTCAATCTGTTTGATGATTGCCTGAGTCTCACGATCAAGCTTGTACCAACGTTCACCCCAGCGCGCATGTGCTTCACGATCTGGACAGCTGTGACATGAATGAGCCCGCAACTGCTTCTTCATGTTGGCAACTTGAAGTTCTTGAGATCTAACTGCTTTCGACTGACGTAAATCATTACGTCTTTGCTGTCTACCGGTTTGAGCTATTTCTCTCTCGATGTCGCTTATCTGTCTACGTAGACTTGCATACTCTCTGAAATCTCCGAGATGACAACGCATCGATTCTTCATAACCGTCAAGTGAGGCTTGCTTCTCTCGAATGCCTCTGGCTAAACCAACTACCGATCTGTCTGCCTGGAACTGAGCAAAGGAAGTCTCTAGTACTTCTCTAGATCTTCTTTGTCCAAAAGCTTCAATTAGGTTCACTGCCATGTTGAATGTAGGCCTAAACGATGAGTTCAATGGATAGGTTCGCTTAGAAGCTAAAGATGCAACATATGTGGGATCAAGATTGCCTGCCCATTGGATTACAGAGTGGCCCTCAATGTCGATTCCTCGTCGTCCTGCTCTACCGGTTAGCTGAGTGTATTCACCAGGCGTGATCTGGACTCGGCCTTCACCATTGAACTTATCTAGTCGATCTAACACAACAGTTCGAGCAGGCATGTTTATGCCTAGTGCAAGAGTTTCAGTTGCAAAAACGACTTTCACTAGTTTTCTAAGGAACAGCTCTTCAACAACTTCTTTGAAAGCAGGCAATAATCCAGCGTGATGAGCTGCCACTCCCCTCTCCAAAGCATTGAGCCATTCAAAGTAACCAAGAGCTGCTAAATCTTCGTCAGCAATGTTGCCGCACTTCTCTTCAGCAATTCTGCGAATGATTTGCTTATCTTCAGGCTTAGTAAGCCTTATCCCTGAAGCCAGAACCTGCTGAACAGCGGCTTCACACCCTGCACGAGAGAAGATGAAGAAGATCGCTGGTAGCAAATCTGCTTCATCTAATAAGTCGATAATCTCTGGCTTAGTTGCCTTATAGATACGACCCATGTTTCGATCAGGAAAACCAGAGTGCCCTCTTCTACCTCGCATTGGTTTATTCACTGGTTGCCGCATTTTGTTGGCATGACGTTGAACTAGATCAACGTTTACTCTTAGTTCTTTGTTTGAATCATCAAAGAGTGGAATCAGTTCATCACCGAAAAGGACATGTTGATTTAGTGGGACTGGCCTGATTTCTGAAACGATGATTGCCGTATCGCCTCGAACTTCATCCAGCCAAGCACCGAACTCTTCTGCATTAGAAACAGTCGCACTTAGAGAAACAACTTTCACATCTTTAGGAAGGTGCAAAATGACTTCTTCCCAAACCGCTCCCCTAAACCGATCCGCAAGATAGTGAACCTCATCCATCACTACATAGCCAAGGCTAATAAGTGCGTTCGAGTTCGCGTAAATCATATTTCTCAGAACTTCAGTTGTCATCACAAGAATCTGAGCATCGGAGTTGATGTTGGTATCCCCAGTTAGAAGGCCAACCATCTCTTGACCGTATCTTGCCTGCAGTTCAGCAAACTTCTGATTGCTAAGAGCCTTGATAGGGGTTGTGTAGAAAACCTTTAGCGATCTCTCAACAGCTAGATGAATGGCAAACTCGCCAACAATTGTTTTACCTGCACCTGTAGGTGCTGCAACTAGAACGCCTTGCCCAAGTGCTAAAGCTTTACAAGCCTGTTCTTGAAAGTCATCTAAGGGGAACTTAAGTAGTTTGGTAAAGCTTTCGAGACTGGGATTTGGTTTATTCTTTTTAGCTTTAGCAAAACGCTCTGCAGGAGTTAGCTCTTCACTCATTCGTCGAGGGTATCTGGAGTGTATTCATTTGCTATCTCAAGTTCAGTGAGAGCCGTTTTGTTTCGCAAAGCTCTTCTCTTGTCGTTGAGGTATGCGATAGCTGCTGAAAGGTAATAGAACAAGACAAGTGGAACCATGAGCAAGAACATAGACATTGGATCTGAAACTGGGGTTGCTAATGCTCCGATCACGGTGATTAGAAATATTGCTAGTCGCCAACCTTTGAGAATGCTCTTAGCTGACAAAGTTCCAATGGCATTTAGTAGAACCAAGATAACTGGGAGTACGAAGGCAATACCGAACACCAGTAACACGCGAACAGTAAAGAGAATGTATTCAGCTGCGTTGATTACGTTCGCGCTGCCTTCTGGTGTGAAAGAAAGTAAGCTCCTTACGAATTCTGGAAACAGGAACCAACCAAAATATGCCCCACCTAAAAACAAAGGTGTGCTGGTCAACACAAATAAGACAGTGTATTTGCGCTCGCGCTTTTTTAGAGCAGGTGCGATAAAGCGCCAGAGTTGAAATAGCCAGTAAGGGCTGGTTAGGAAAACCCCAATAAAGAATGAGATCTGCAGGCGCAAATCAAAAGCTGAGACCAGTGAGCCAAAATTGATTTGAGCATTAACGTTCTGGTCTTTGGCCAGCTCTAAGACTGGCTTTTGCAGTGCATTGAAGACAAAATCAAAGCAATACCAACCAGTTACTGTTCCAGCGAGTATGGCAAATGCAGAGCGAAATAATCGCTTTCTAAATTCACGGAGATGTCCCGAGAGTTTCATTCTCTTTTCGGGATTGCGGCGAGAAGCCATTACTCGTCTTTAGGTTGTTCTTTCTCAGAACTCTTCTTCTTGTCCTCTTCGCGCTCGTCGCCTAGTTGCTTCATTTCCTTTCTGAAAATGCGCATAGACTGCCCCAGGCTCTTAGCAAAGCCTGGAAGCTTAGGAGCGCCCCATAAAACGAGAACTACGAGCACGATTACGATGATGTGCCAGCCTTGGAGACCTTTTGCGAACATTACAAACCTTACTTTTCCGATGTCTGTTGCTGTGAACTGCTGGTATCTAGCCTACGCTGTCGATCCAGCCTTGAACGCTTCAGTGCGCTCACTTCTAGTCTCAAATTCTTAGATTTTTGGGCTATTGGATCGATAGAACGGCTAATTCTTTTACTAGAAGCCCTAAGTCTTAGGCCAACTATTACCAATGCGACTAAAGCCCCAATAGCTAATGCACTGAAGATGTAGATAAATACTTGGTTCACGCTACTCAACATCCCTAGGAGCAACCGGTGAGCTCTCCCCTATAGCTTTCAGGGCAAACTCTCTAACGGCGGCCTTAGCTGACTCTGGTGCAATAACACGAGCAGCTCCACCGAACCTGGCGATGATTCGACCTAGGTTGCGAACATCACCAACTTTGATTTTGAACCTCTTGATGAAATCACTTACGCTTTCAGGCTCTTCGACAGGCTTGAAATCGAAAATCAGTGAATATGCTTCAGGATCAACCTCGACAGTCACGATTGTGTCTGTTTCGGCTGGTGAATAGATATCGTCTGAAAGCTCTGCAGCTTTTGCTTCTGCGCTAATAGGGATATCAGTAGCTTGGGCATTTCTCATGCGGTCAACTCTGAAAGATCTAACGTCTTTACTCTCAGGACACCAACCACGAAGATAAATAGTTTCACCTTGAGGGTCGATTCTCAAAGGTTCGATAACTCTTCCGATGGTTGTTACACCTCGAAGGTTAAGGTAGTCACAAGTGATCGCAACACCTTTAGCCATGGCATCTCTTATTGTGACTAAATCAGCATCACGAGAACCAGGTTTAATGATTACTTCAGGTGCTGCACCGCGGGAATCTCCACTTGCAAGAATTCGTTGAAGTTCTTCAATTTCACTGTTATCAACCAAGCCAGGAAGTGATGAAAGATAAACCAAACCAGCAGCCAGTGCTGAAGCTTGTCGAGATGAGAGTCTTGGCACTTCATCAACTGCGTTGCTGAAGTCATATTTGATGGAGACATAGCCATCTTCAAGATCGTCATAGTCGACTAGGTAATGCCCGAAATCGTTGAAGCTCATTAGATCGGTGAAGCTAATCATCTTCACTGCTTTTATGATTTCGTTCTTTGAAACACCGAAGTGCTTAACTAACTCCGCTAGTTCGTATTCTTCGCCTTGAACTAATAAGCCAGTCAAAGCAAGCATGAGATTGAAACGATCTGAATCGTCAAGTTTTAGTTCATCAGGCATGTTGATCAGCTACCTTCTCAAATCCTGCGCGAATAAGTGCTGCTAAAGCTTCAGGTCTAACTACTTCGATTTCACTGGCATACTCACGTAGTTGTTCAGCTAGAACATAAATGTCGTGATAGTGCAGTTCAACTTCCCCATTGCTCTTACCAGTGGTTATATCAAGTTCGAATCTGAACCACGCTTCGGTATCAGGCTTTACTTTAACCAACGCGGTTTGCCTCTCAGCTAGAGCATCAAGATCCGCAACTGCTGCATCAATTAGTTCTTGGGCAGGAGGTTCAAAACTCTTTGCATCTTTACCAGTTTTGACAGCAGTAACTTTGCTAACAATTCTTCTTAGCATGAAGTTTCTAGTGTCTTGGCGAAGTTCATCGAAGCCCATCACCAACCATTGACCGGCAACTTGTCGAAGCAACCATGGTTGCAAAGTTCTGGTCATGATTTCCCCTGTTTGAGGATTACGGTAATCAAATTGAACTACCTGGTAGTCGGACACTGCATTATTCAAATCTCTAAACGAAGGTTCGTAAGCCTGAATTCTAGGTGCGATACCAACTATGTCTGAGTCTTCGCCAACTGAACCCATCGCTCGAAGTTTGGTGATTCCTCGACTGGCAGCGGTTGATAGAGATCCCCCAGCCCATGCTTCAGCAGCAAGATTTAGCAAAGCTAGCTGTCTTGGAGTTAGTTTGACATCTTTCGGCCAGTAAAAAGATTCGCGTTTGATTAGATAAACAGTTGCTTGATTATTTTCATCTTCGTGGGCTGGAATGCGAGTTTCAAGCTGAATACCGTTATGTCGAAGACTCTCTTTATCTCTTTCAAACTTTCGTTCCAAGCTGGAGTTATCGCCACCTTCAACATATTCAGTGTCGTAACCTCGAACAGATCTGAGAATTTCAGCTTTGGTCAAACCACGAGT
>WLIC01000119.1 GCA_009702405.1 Actinomycetota bacterium | reverse complement strand
TATAGCCCGTGAAGTAAATATTAACGCTTGCGCTTTTCTCTTACGCGCATGCCGATTTCAACCGGAGAGCCTTCGAAACCATAGGTTTCACGCAGTCTTCTAACAATGAATCTGCGGTAACCAGGGTCTAGGAAACCGGTTGTGAACAGCACAAACTTAGGAGGTCTTGTGCTTGCCTGAGTGGCAAACAGGATACGAGGTTGCTTACCGCCACGAACTGGGTGCGGGAATTCCATTGCCAATTCTTGGATGAAGGCGTTTAGCTTGCCTGTTGGGATTCGGGTGTCCCAAGAATCTAGCGCGACTTCCAGTGCAGGAACGAGCTTTTCTAAGTGACGACCAGTTTTAGCTGAAATGTTGACTCTCGGTGCCCAGTCAACGTGAGCAAGATCCTGTTCAATCTCTCGCTCTAAGTATTCGCGTCTATCTTCATCAAGATTGTCCCACTTATTGAACGCTAGAACAATTGCTCGACCTGACTCTAAAGCCATGTCAACAATGCGAATGTCACCTTCAGAAATCTTCTCGGTAACATCCAAAACGACAACTGCAACTTCAGCTCTTTCAAGTGCAGCGGCTGTTCTAAGCGATGCATAAAAGTCAGCACCTTGAGCTAAATGGATTCTTCTTCTGATACCGGCAGTGTCGATGAAGCGCCAAACCTTGCCACCTAATTCAACCTGCTCATCGATCGGGTCTCTTGTTGTTCCAGCAAGATCGTTAACAACAGCACGTTCAGAACCAACTGCCTTGTTTAGCAGAGATGACTTACCTACGTTAGGTCGACCAATGATTGCAATTCTTCTAGGACCACCAAATTCTTGTTTAGCAACAGCAGATACTTCAGGAAGAACTTCCATAACCTTGTCTAAAACATCGGCTACGCCTCGCCCATGCAAAGCTGAAACAGGATGTGGCTCCCCTAGCCCAAGTGACCAGAGTGAAGCAGCTTCTGCTTCACCTCTTTCGTCATCCACTTTGTTGGCAAGTAGTAGAACAGGCTTCTTGCTTGCTCTAAGCATCTTCACAACTCGCTCATCGGTTGCAGTTGGTCCAACAGTTGAATCAACTACGAAAAGAACAGCATCAGCTAGGTCAACTGCGATTTCAGCTTGAATAGCAACAGACTTATCAATTCCCTTGGCATCTGGTTCCCAACCACCGGTATCTACCAAAGTGTATTTGCGACCATTCCATTCAGCCTTATAAGAAACTCTGTCTCTTGTTACCCCTGGCTTATCTTCAACTACGGCTTCACGTCTACCGATGATTCGGTTGACTAATGCAGATTTACCTACGTTAGGTCGACCTACGATAGCCAAAACCGGTAGGGCTGGCATGAGAATAGGCTTGCCTTCGGCAATACCCATCTCTTCTAGAACTTCGATGTCTTCTTCGTCTAGTTCATAGTCTTCAAGACCAACACGAAGTGCTCGAACTCGGGCCTCTTCTTCTTCAGAAGAAAGGGAATTTAGGCGTTCGAGAAACTCTGGATCAACTGCTTCTGCGTTGAAATCCTGCTCATCCATGTTTACCTCTACCTAATCTTTAGCAATCAAAGCGATGATCGCCTTGACTGTTGAATCAAAATCTAATTCCGTTGAGTCCACTAAATGAACACCAGCCGCGGGCACAAGAAAGTCAACAACTTTCGAGTCATTTTGGTCGCGTTTGGTAACTTGATCGGCAATCGATGTGCCTTCAGGAAGTTCTGCGGAACGTCTAACAAGTCTAACTTCTTCGCTGGCAGTTAGCAGAATTCTTTTTTGGGCCTCAGGGAACACGGCAGTGGTGATATCTCGACCCTCAACTACAACTCCTGCTAAACCTGAATCATGAACTAGCGCTTTAGTCATTAAGTGCATGTATTGACGAACCTGTGGCAAGCCGGCGAACTGGCTGACTGCCTCCCCAACTGAAGCTAAGCGGATCTCATAGGTTAGGTCTAATCCCCCTACTTTGACCCAGTAATTAGCTGGGTCTAGTGAGATTGAGTAATCAAAGTTCTTTGCTATCTCTTCAGCCGAGACTTTTGCAACCTCAAGCCCCTGGTTTAGCACTGCCCAAGTTAGCGCTCGATAGGCAGCCCCGGTATCGAGATAGCCAAAACCTAGCTCTTTGGCAACAGCTTTGCTAACGCTCGATTTACCTGACCCTGCTGGACCATCTATTGCAATGATTTGCATTTAGCCCGCCAGACGCCAGCCATTTGATTTCAAAGTTTCAACCAATTTGCCTTCAATAGCTGGAAGAACAGCTAGCTCAACAAGACCAACTTGAGCACCGGTAGCGTGATCTAGTTTTAGATCTTCTATGTTTAGTCCAGCAGCACCAACTTCAGTTAATAAACGTGCAAGTTCACCCGGCTTGTCATCAATCATCACAACAACCTGAGCATATGCAGTATTTCTAGATCCATGCTTACCTGGCAGTCTGGCGATGCCCTGGTTACCAGCTTCAAGCGCTTTACCTAAATTAGCCAAGGAACCTGCTGAATTTACTTGTTCCAGCGAATGAATAACTGTTGCAAGATCTGTTTCAAAATCCTTTAGAACAGGTAAGAGTTCACTTGCATTAGCTGAGAGTATTTGAAGCCAAAGCTTTGGATCGCTAGCTGCAATTCTCGTGGTGTCTCTTACTCCTTGACCTGCCAAAGCTAAATCTGAATCATCTGCGACAGAGAGCCTTGCCGCTAGCAAACTAGAGATAACTTGGGGTGCATGAGAGATTAGCGCAACAGCATGGTCATGTTCTTGTGCTGTCATTCTTATTGGAGTTGCTCCAAGATCTAGTGCTAACTGCTCAACGGTGTTCACTGCTTGTGCTGAAGTATTTGTCTCTACTGTGATAACCCATGGACGACCAACAAAGAGATCTGGTCGGCCTGATAGCGCTCCACCTTTTTCTCTACCTGCCATTGGGTGTGATCCAACGTAGTGAGATAAATCTGAACCACTAGCTGTGATTTCATTCAAGATACTTGCTTTCACACTGGCAACATCTGTTACTACTGCTTCAGGGAATCTCTTGATTGCAGATGAAATAGTTTCCGCTGCAACATCAGGTGGAACACAGACAACTACCAATGAAACTTTATCTTCGGATGCAAGTGCACGTCCCGCACCGAAATCTTTAGCTAGTGAAAGCACTGCTGGTGAGGAATCTTCCAAAGACACGTCAACACCCAGGTTGGTAAGTGCCAACCCAATGCTGGTGCCTAGTAAGCCTGACCCAATGATATGAACCTGGCCTGAGGTTCTTGAATTCACTGAGCTATATCCAATCGAAGAGCTGCTGCACCTCTTAGGTAAACATGCTGAACTTCTGCTCGACTGACATCTAAGTCTGCATTGATCATGACTCGAACAATTCGAGGAAGTGCACCTTTGACATTCATTTCAACAAAACACATCAACGGAACATCCCCAAGACCTAGTTCTCTAGCAGCAAGAGCTGGGAACTCTGAAGTGATGTCTGGGGTTGCAGTAAACAAAATAGAAACAAGCTGATCAGTGTGCATGTTGTTGGCATGCATCATCTTGGCTAGCAGCTCAGCGGTTAGCTTTAGTAGGTGCTCACGCTCATCAGAATCAAGTTGGATTGCTCCACGGATAGCTCTAAGTGCCACTTGTTCGTCCTCTCGGATTAGTTTTTCTCTGTTGCC
>WLIC01000118.1 GCA_009702405.1 Actinomycetota bacterium | reverse complement strand
GGTTGACGCGCAACTTGCAGACTCTCCTTGTTTCATCGTGCTCACAGCGAGCGGACAGGTTCAGCGAACAAGTGTTGCACCAAGCCCTTTGGCTAAACGAAAGAAACATGACGCAATTGCAACAGTGATCACAAGCACAACTAGAAGTGACATCGGGTTCCTCTCTGCAGATGGTGTGATGCACAGAGTTCATGCCAGCGACATCCCAGCAAGCGAAGACACATTCGATGCAGCAAGCTCAATTTCAGCTGCTGAGTTCTTAGGTTTAGGTAAACAGAACAAGCTAATCGGTGCATTCGAACTTACCG
Organism: Actinomycetota bacterium; assembly: GCA_009702405.1. The sequence continues at coordinate 3,372 of WLIC01000118.1, read as the reverse complement.
ATGACACAGTCATTGCAATAGGAACAAAGCAAGGAGTTGTGAAACGCCTATCGGGAGACTTCTTACCTAAAGCAGAGTTTGAGGTTATCTCCCTAAAAGCTGGCGATCAGGTAGTCGGCGCTTCAGTAAGTTCTGAAAAAGACGAGCTGATTTTCGTAACTGACGATGCTCAGTTGCTGCGCTTTGATGCAAGCTTGGTAAGACCTCAGGGTCGCGGAGCCGCTGGCATGGCTGGCATCAAGTTATCCGATCGTGCTAAAGCCATCTACTTCACGTCTCTCAAGACATCCAAGAGCACTCAGGTACTCACAGCGGCAAGCAACAGCGAATCACTTGGAGCAGTTGACTCTGGAAGTGCGAAGTTGTCTGCATTGAGTGAGTTCCCTGCTAAAGGTCGTGCCACCGGTGGCGTAAGAGCACAGAAGTTTATTCGCGATGAGAACCAGCTTTATTTCGCATTCGTTGGAGATGCACCTATCTTGGCTTGTGCATCTTCAGGTAAGCCTCTTGAAGTGCCAACATCGCTGTCTAAGCGTGATTCTTCGGGAACACCACTGAGCGCAACAATAATCTCTGCTGGTAGGGCCTAAGCGTCGATTCGATCTCTTTCGAATGAATCTGCTTTATCAACAATAAAGTCTCGTCTTGGCGCAACTTCATTGCCCATTAGTAGTTCAAAGAATTGTTCAGCCTTAGCTAAATCATCTACAGTTACTCTGCGAAGCGACCTGGTCTTGCGATCCATGGTTGTCTCAGCCAGCTGGTCTGCATCCATCTCACCAAGACCCTTGTATCGCTGAATAGGTTCTTGATACTTCTTGCCAGCCTTTGCCAACTTAGTAAGTAGCGCTTCTAGTTCAGCTTGTGAATAGGTGTAGATGACTTCATTGGGCTTAGAACCAGGATTCATAGCAACAACCCGATGCAAAGGCGGTACAGCTGCAAACACTCTGCCATCTTCAACCAGTGGTCTCATGTATTTATAGAAAAGCGTTAGAAGCAGTGTTCGGATGTGCGCACCGTCAACATCTGCATCGCTCATCAAGATTATTTTCCCGTAACGGGCCGAAGCCAGATCAAAACTTCTTCCAGAACCAGCACCAAGCACCTGAATGATGGATGCACACTCTGCGTTATTCAACATGTCGGTTATGGCAGCTTTTTGAACGTTAAGAATCTTTCCTCTGATCGGCAGTAGTGCTTGGAACTCCGAGTTGCGAGCTAACTTGGCGGTTCCAAGAGCAGACTCACCCTCAACGATGATTAGTTCAGAGTCGATAGTGTCTTGAGTTCTGCAGTCAACAAGCTTTGTTGGCAGTGATGAAGATTCGAGTGCCGTTTTTCTACGTTGTGTTTCTTTGTGAGTTCTTGCAGAGATTCTAGATTTCATCTCGTTCACAACTTTTTCAAGAACCAGAGCTGTCTGAGCTTTGTCTTCTCGCTTCGAGCTGTTGAACCGATCTGTCAAAGCTTTAGTAACTATTCCTGCAACGATATTCTTGATTGCTGGTGTTCCTAGAATTTCTTTAGTTTGACCTTCGAACTGAGGTTCAGGAATTCGAACTGTAACCACTGCTGTCAAACCTGCAGTAACATCTTCTTTTTCGATTTTCTCTGCACCAAGTTTGAACTTTCGAGAATTAGCTTCTGCCTGAGTTCTAAAAACCTTGAGGAGAGCTTGTTCAAACCCTTGAAGATGTGTGCCGCCTTTAGGAGTAGCAATGATGTTTACGAAACTCTTGATCTCAGTGTCGTAGTCGGTTCCCCAGCGCACAACTACATCTACTTCACAGCTCCTCTGAACTTCCTTGGATTCCATGTTTCCTGCAGAGTTCAAGACTGGAACCGTCTCAGAGTAATTTCCGCTACCACTTAGACGCCAAACATTGCTTAGCGGAGCATCCTTTGCTAAGAAGTCAGCAAACTCAACGATTCCACCTTGGAATAGGAACTCGTGATTTACAGCTTTGCCCGCACGTTGATCAGAGACAACCAGTTTTAGTCCCGGCACGAGGAAGGCAGTCTGTCTGGCTCTGGCAAGAATATCCTCGAGAACGAACTCGGAATCCTTGACAAATATTTGAGCATCTGCCCAGAATCGAATTCTTGAACCGGTCTTATTCTTGGCGACCTTGCCGACTTCTCTTAGGACGCTCTTATCTTTGAAAGGCTTGAAAGGATTCGAAGGCGCTAAGGACTTCTTGTCATCAAAGATGCCAGGTTCTCCACGTTTGAAAGACATAGCCCAGGTTTTGCCGTCTCTGTCGACCTCAACATCAAGGCGCTCGGAAAGGGCGTTAACTACGGAAGCTCCAACACCGTGCAAACCACCTGAAGCTGCATAAGAACCTGAACCGAACTTTCCACCAGCATGAAGCTTTGTGAAAACAACCTCAACACCGCTAAGGCCGGTCTTAGGTTCGATGTCTACTGGAATACCTCGGGCTAGGTCCGAGATCTCGACGCTGCGGTCTTTGTGGAGAACAATGTTGATTAGCTTTCCATGACCGGCAAGTGCCTCATCAACGGAATTATCAATAATTTCCCACAAACAGTGCATCAACCCCCTGCTATCGGTAGAACCGATATACATTCCGGGACGCTTGCGAACAGCCTCCAACCCCTCTAGAACAGAGAGATGGCGGGCTGAATAGTCGTTGTTTGGCACCTGTCAAGCCTAAACAGCAGGCAAGCAAATAAAGGGAACTGACACCCCATCATGGAAAAACTATTCGCAGATAGCGAAACAGAGTCAGTTGAGGAACAAAACAAGGCTGTTATGTGTTGTAGTAGTCATGGAGGAACAAATGGAACAGACAGAGTCAAACGTAGAAGCAACAGAAACTACAACAGAGTTGCCAGCGCTAACAGCAGCGGATCGTTGTGACGTCTGCGGTGCTCAGGCATTTATCCGTGTTGTTCTAGCGACCGGTGACCTAGTGTTCTGTGGTCACCATGGATCAGCTAACAAAGAGAAGCTGAAGCCAATCGCAATCACTTGGCAAGACGAAACCGACAAACTTAACTAGTTTTCGAAAGCTATTCTTCTGCTTGCTTCTGCAAGCTCCTCGATCAGAGCAAATCCCTTAGCGTCACTATTTACTTCAATACCCATTCGATGAATCAGCTCATCTGCGAGCTTAGGGTTCTTGGCAAGTAGCGGACCATGAAGCAAAGTTAATAAAGCATTCTTAAGCCAAACCAGTTCGCTTGCTTGGCTGCCAGAATTCACATAGCCAACAACACCATCGGATGTCTTCACAAACAAACTCCTGTGCTGCAGCTGCTCGTTCTGTTTACCCAACAGATTCTTACTTACTAAGTCAAATGCGGATGCCACTACAAGCGCAGGTTTACCTGACTCGATGTATG
>WLIC01000117.1 GCA_009702405.1 Actinomycetota bacterium | reverse complement strand
CTAGGAAATAAGTTCTTAGCCAACATCCGCGAAGCAGATGCTATCGCTCAGGTAGTTAGAGGCTTTGCTGATCCTGATGTTATTCACGTTGATGGCAAGGTTGATGCTGCAGGGGACATCGAAACCATCAACACTGAGCTAATCCTGGCTGATCTTGAAACTTTAGATAAAGCTCGCAACAGAATTGAAAAAGAAGTAAAGGGTAAGAAAGTCGAACCTTCTGTTCTTGTCACAGTTGATGAAGCTTTAGCTTGGCTAAATGCGGGTAAGCCACTGTCAGTATCTTCTATCGACATTACAGACATCAAAGAACTTGGGTTACTAACAGCTAAGCCAATCCTGTATGTATTCAACGTAGATGAATCAGTACTTAGCGATGCTGGTAAACGAAAGATTCTTGCTGACTTAGTTGCACCTGCTGAAGCAGTGTTCTTAGATGCCAAGGTTGAAAGTGAACTAATTGACCTGTCAGTTGAAGAAGCGAATGAACTTCTTGCTTCACTTGGTCAAGATGAATCAGGTTTAGATCAGCTAGCACGTATTGGTTTCAAGACTCTTGGTCTTCAGACTTATCTGACTGCTGGACCTAAAGAAGCTAGAGCTTGGACTATTCGACAGGGTTGGACAGCACCGCAAGCAGCAGGTGTTATTCACACCGACTTCCAAAGAGGTTTCATCAAAGCAGAAATAGTTTCCTATGAGGATCTAGTAGCAGCAGGTTCAATGAACGATGCTAAAGCTGCCGGTAAAGTCCGCATGGAAGGCAAAGACTACGTCATGCGTGATGGCGATGTCGTTGAGTTTAGGTTTAACGTTTAACGTTTTTCAAAACTTTTGCTAGCGCAGAAACTTGTTTACTAGCCTCTACTTCTCTTATCCCAAGCATGGTTAACGCTAAAGCAATCTGGCTTTGAGCGCCGGTTTGATTGCCTTTGACTGATTGGAAGAAAGCAGATCTGAGGCAGGAAATTAAGTTTGCTAAACGATCTTCGATTTTGTTTGATTCAAGGACTCCAGCAGAGGCAAGGCGTTTGATGTGTTTTCCGAGATTTGCTGTTAGCTGGGGTTCAATAACTTCAAGTGCTGATTGAGCATTGACTGCTATTTGAGCGTAAGTCGGGTGAGTTTTGCTCATGGCTATGAAAAGCAGCATTGGAGCAATTAATTGCTCTAAATCAGAGCTAAGTGTTGAGCTCTGCTGAATAGCCCAATCTTCCCAATCCTTCATAGCGCTAACAATCGCTTCATTGATCAGCGCTTCCCTGGATTCAAAGTGTTTATAGATAGTGCTTGCAGCCATGTCAGCATCTTTGGCAACATCTTCAATAGTGAAGCCATCACCGGCAGTGGCTATGAGCTTTTGAGCAGAGCTTAGGATCTGGGCACGGTTACGTAGGTAGTATGCGCTTTTGCGACCTGAAGCCGGTGTTTTTTCTGTCATAACTAATCCTGTTTGGTTGCTTATAAGGCTATCAAGTCTGTATTATTTGAATAACGGATACTCTCTCTATTATTCAAGGATGTTCAAAATGGCTAAAACACTTAAAGCTGCAGCTGCTCTTATTGTTCTGGGATTACTTATAAACCCAGTCTCACAGGCATTTGCTGATGACTCAGTTCAAGACCAGGTTTCGGACAACATAAACCTAGGTAACCCTGATTACAGCAATTCGACTGGCTGTGACAACAATCCAAGTATGTTATTTCAGCCCGCTATTACGGGCTACCTTGACTCGATAGATCTTCCGATTAGAAAATACGGCCCTAGAGTTGACGGCTTCAACATTGACATCATGCCTTACAACGAAAAGAAAAAATCTGTTGATACCGGCACTTTGTTGGCCAGCCAAGGCGTTTCCGCGGAGAACTTCCCAGACGACAATCAGGGTTTTGTCTGGTCATCATTCAACCTTGATGAAAGACCTCAGCTGATTGCGGATAAGAAATATGTAATCCGAATTTTTGCGCCTTATGACGGTCACTGTGATGGCGGTTACCAGTGGGGCATGCGCAAGTGGGATGCACCAGACTACCTTCGTGGTAAGGAAATTATTTATGACAATGAGTACAGCAAATGGGTGCTTCTCGATAACGACTTCGGTTTCAAAACCTATATGACAGCACATGAACCTGAGATTGTCATCGCTGATTCTCCTGCAAAGCCTTCAATTAGTTTCTACCTTGGAGAAGGCCAGAAAAAACTAAGTGCAAGCGATATCGGAAGACTTTCAAAATTGCTTGCTAACACCAGCAGCAACTCAACTGGAACTTGCAACGCTTCTCAGTACGGTTCAAGTGCTAAAGCAAAGCAATACGCACTAGAACTTGCTAAAAGTGTTTGTGGATCGCTTAAGAAACTTAAGCCATCTGTGACCAGGGCTTTGAAAGTCACTAGCAGCGAAGTTGTTGGCAAAGCCGCTAGAGGTTCTAAGTGGTTTGCTGGTAGTTATCGAGTAGATATCAGTATCGCTACGAACTAGTGATTAGCTAATTCCCAAGTGTGACCACTTGGGTCTTGGAAACTTGCTGTTCTGATTCCCCAAGGTCTATCCATTGGGCCACTGAGGATTTGGACTCCTTTAGCAATTAACTCTTGAACTGTCGCATCGATGTCTTGGCATTTGAGGGTATAGACAACATCAGTTCCGCTTTGCACTGAAGCCAGAGTTGCAGGGGCTAGCAGCTCGTCTGCTTCGCTTGAAGCCAAGCAGTTGATCAAGGTGGTTCCTACCCTGTATGCGCTCGAGTTCTCATCCCTATAAACCTCGGTTAGGGAGAGCTTGTTGCCATAAAAGTCTCGGCTTTTATCAAGATCATGGCTAATTAGAGTTATTGCGAATATTCCTTGGGCGAAGGCTTCATTGATACGGTCTGTCATTGGGCTAGTCTATTTTTTTGATATTTGGTTTAGTTAGAAAGAACTCACTGATGCGTGACCTGCTTTATACCGTTGAGAGAGACTACCCAGTAAGCATTGAAAAGCTTTGGAATGCTTGGGTTGACCCTAAGGCTTTAGAGATTTGGTATAGCCCGGTTGAACTCTCTGTCAAAGCAGGAACTGTTGCTAATGAAGCAGTTGTTGGGGGAGTGTGGACTGTTGGAGTCGATGTCCCAATGAATAACATGGTTGCTCTGTTCTTTGGTGTTTACACAGAAGTCAAAAAACATGAACTTCTAGAGCACACCATGACATACACAGAGTCTTTCGAAGAGTTCGAGAAAAGAATTCCATCACCGGTTGAACACTTAGTTCGTATTGAGTTCAAAGCGGTTGATGGTGGATCTTGGGTTAGTTTCAGTCAGTTTGGTGAACTTCCTGAAGGCCAAGCTCCTAGAGCTAAAGCAGGTATGGAGAGTTACTTCGACAATCTAGGTAAGTTCCTAGAGCAAGGAAATTAGGAAAATCATGCAAGAAATCTTTAATCAATACAACCTGCTAGCAGTTTTAGTTAGCTCAGTAATCTGCTTCATCATCGGTGCAGTTTGGTTTGGTCCTAAGACCTTCTACCCAATCTGGATGAAAGCTCTTGGCCGTGAAGTTCCTAAGGAACGAGTAAAAATGTCAGGCGGGGAGACCTTCTTTATGTTTGGTGGAACATACCTAGCTGCACTAATTCAGGTGGCAACCCTTGGCGTTATCGTTGCCGCTGCAAGATTGCTTCACCCTGTTACCTGGGGTCATGGAATGTTCTTAGGATTTATCTTCTCTGTTGG
>WLIC01000116.1 GCA_009702405.1 Actinomycetota bacterium | reverse complement strand
TCGGCTACTGGTTTTGCATACGCTGCCAGATTTGAAAGAGGTCTATTCGATCCTGAAACAGCTCAAGGTGAGAGCGCATTCGATCACTTTGTTTATGTAATCGCTGGTGATGGAGATATGCAGGAAGGCGTAACTAGCGAAGCTGCCTCACTTGCCGGTCACCAAAAACTTGGCAACCTAGTTGTTATCTATGACAGCAACCAGATCTCGATTGAAGATGACACCAACATTGCTTTCACAGAAGATCTAACTGCTCGTTACAACGCATATGGTTGGCACACTCAGACAGTTGACTGGAAAAAAACTGGCAACTACCACGAGGACATTCAAGAGCTTTATGCAGCTATCGAAAAAGCTAAGTCAGTTACAGACCAACCTTCACTAATTACTCTTCGCACAATCATTGGGTGGCCTTCACCTAAGAAACAGAACACTGGAAAAATTCACGGTTCAGCTCTTGGTGCAGAAGAACTTGCAGGCCTAAAGAACGCACTCGGTTTCGACCCAGAGAAGACTTTCGATGTCTCCCCTGAAGTTATAAATCACACGCGCACCAACGCAGCAACTAGAGCTGCTGAAGCTAGAAGCGCATGGCAGATTAAGTTCGATGCATGGGCTAAAGCAAACCCTGAGAAGAAAGCTCTTTTCGATCGTGTTCAGTCTGGTGAAACGCCTGCAGAACTAGCAAGTGCTCTTCCTGTCTTTGATGGTGGCACAGAAGTTTCAACTCGTGCCGCCAGCGGAAAAGTTATCAACGCTATTGCGAAAGTCATGCCTGAACTTTGGGGTGGTTCAGCAGATCTAGCTGAATCAAACAACACCACCATCGAAGGTGCAAAGTCATTCGTTCCTAGCCAATGGTCAACTCATGAGTGGACAGGTGACCAGTATGGTCGCGTTCTGCACTTCGGTATTCGTGAACATGCGATGGCATCCATCTTGAATGGAATTGTTTTGCACGGTAACACCAGAGCATTCGGTGGAACATTCCTAATCTTCAGCGATTACATGAGACCGGCGGTTCGTCTTGCAGCTCTAATGAAGGTTCCATCAATCTTCGTTTGGACACACGACAGCGTGGCACTCGGTGAAGACGGTCCAACACATCAACCAATCGAACAGCTATCAACACTAAGAGCTATTCCTGGTCTAGACATCGTTCGTCCTGGTGACGCTAATGAAGTTGCTTACGCATGGAAGACCATGCTTGAGCGTCGTCAAGGCCCTGCAGGTATCGCACTTACTCGCCAAAACATCCCTGTGTTCAAGCGTGGAGAAGCAGATGCAACCGGTGCTGTTTTTGCTGGTGCTGAAAACACAGCTAAAGGCGCTTACACATTGATCGATGCAAGCAATGGTTCCCCTGAACTGATTCTTATTGCTACTGGTTCTGAAGTTCAACTTGCAGTTGCTGCTCGTGAACAACTCGAAGCCCAAGGAATCAAGACCAGAGTTGTTTCAGCTCCTTGTGTTGAATGGTTCGACGAGCAATCAGAGAGCTACCGTGAATCAGTTCTTCCAGCAAGCGTGAAGGCACGTGTTTCAGTTGAAGCGGGTCTCTCACTTGGTTGGAACAAGTATGTCGGTGGCTCTGGTGAGAGTGTTTCTATCGAACACTTCGGAGCTTCAGCTGACTACAAGACACTGTTTAGAGAATTCGGCATGACCACAGAAGCTGTTATCGAAGCAGCTCACAAAACACTTAAGAACAAGTAAGGAAAAGAAAATGACTAACCCATTAGCGCAGCTAGCTGCCAACGGAGTAAGCATCTGGCTAGATGACCTATCAAGAACTCGTATTGAGTCCGGTCAGTTAGCAGAACTTATTAATTCAAGAAGTGTTTCTGGTGTTACCACTAACCCAACAATCTTTGCGGGTTCAATTGGTAAGGGCGAAGGCTATGGCTCACAGGTAAGCGCTCTTGCTGCTGCCGGTGCAACTGCGGCTGAAGCAATCTTTGAGATCACAACAAAAGATGTTGCTGATGCCTGCGATATCTTCGCTGGTGTTTACGCTTCATCAAACGGTTTCGATGGTCGAGTATCAATTGAAGTCGAGCCAGGTCTGGCTAACGACACTGCTGGAACAGTGACCCAAGCTAAGGAACTGTTCGCAAAGGTCAACCGCGAGAATGTAATGATAAAGATTCCGGCAACCAAAGCAGGTCTTGCTGCTATAACTGAAGTTATTGCTAGCGGAATCAGCGTGAACGTGACACTTATCTTCTCTCTGCAGCGTTACCGTGAAGTAATCGCTGCATACAAAGCAGGTATTGCTCTGGCAAAAGCTGCTGGTCATGACCTATCCAAGATTCACTCTGTTGCATCTTTCTTTGTTTCCCGTGTTGACACTGAGATCGACAAGCGTCTCGTTGCTGTTGGAACTCAGGATGCGATATCCATGAAGAGCAAAGCTGCCCTTGCTAATGCAAGATTGGCTTACGAAGTGTTCGAGCAAGAATTTGATAAAGCTGACTGGGCAGAACTTGCAGGTGCTGGCGCTAACAAGCAGCGTCCATTGATGGCATCAACAGGTGTCAAAGACCCTGCACTTAGCGACACTCTGTATGTAACAGAACTAGTTGCACCAGAGTTAGTCAACACAATGCCTGAGAAGACCATGGAAGCTGTCTTTGATCACGGTGTAGTGCCAGCTAACAGCATCACCAACAAGTATGAGGAAGCAAAACTAGTACTTCACACTATTGGTGCGATGGGTATTTCTTATGACGAGGTAACTGAACTTCTAGAAACTGAAGGTGTCGACAAATTCATCGTTTCTTGGAATGAACTAGTCGCTTCAGTTGAGGCAGCTCTTCAGGCGGCTAAGTAATGGCGATAAGCGTTAAAGCTTCTGGTGCTGCTCTCGAGGCAGTTAAAGAGAACATTGCTGCTCTGGTGGCCGACAAGGTTGCTAGCCGAATTGCAGCCAAGGATTTCACTCTGTGGGGTAAAGAAGCAGAATCCGAATCAGCTATTCGTTTAGGTTGGGTAAATTCTGCTCACGATTCAATGGCCCTAGTCGACTCGATCATTGCTCTGCGCGATGAGTTTCGCGCAAAGGGTGTCACTCGTTTTGTGCTCTGCGGTATGGGAGGCTCTTCCCTAGCCCCTGAGGTCATCACTAACAAATACAAGGTTTCACTAGTTGTCTTAGATTCAACTGATCCTGAACAGGTTAGTGAAGTTGTAAATGACTCGATTGAGAGCACTGCCATCATCGTTTCTTCAAAGTCAGGTTCGACTGTTGAGACAGATTCCCAGAAGAGAATTTTTGAAGCAGCATTCACTGCAGCGGGCATCGACAAGACTGAACGAATTGTAATCGTTACCGATCCAGGCTCTCCTATGGAAGCTGCTGCAAAAGCCGATGGTTACAGAATCTTCAATGCAGATCCAACCGTTGGTGGACGCTATTCAGCTCTTACAGCATTTGGTTTAGTGCCATCAGGTTTAGCTGGTGTTGATATCAAAGGACTTCTTGAAGAAGCGATTGAAGCAGCTGCAGTTCTATCTGCAGATGAAGAAAGCAACCCTGGTTTGATTCTTGGCGCTGCCATGGCAAGAACTGCTAATGGTTCATCATTCAAAGACAAGATTGGCATCATTGCTGATAACTCAACATTGCCTGGTTTTGGTGACTGGGCTGAGCAGCTCATAGCTGAATCCACCGGTAAGCACGATAAAGGTGTTCTTCCAATCGTGCTGAGTGAAACCAGC
>WLIC01000115.1 GCA_009702405.1 Actinomycetota bacterium | reverse complement strand
TTTGGCACAGCTGGCTCTGGCAACGTAAGAGGAAATAGATGTCACTAAGATTCGTAGATCCTCTTACCGGCCAAACTATTGGATCAACTGCTTTAGGAAGAGCTGTACTTTCTGCTTCGGTCACGGATGTTGACGCTGAACTATCTAGCAAACTAGCTAAGCAAGCTGAGTGGAGAAAAACTTATCAAGCTGCATTCGCATCAGTTGCTATGGCTGAATTCAAATCAAGCACAGCAATGATTGATGTTGCAACTAAAGGTCTTGCAGAATTCGAGAAAAGAGTTGTCACCGAGAACGGTGAACCTTTGATTGTTGCGGTGCGTAATGCTTGGCGTTCGGATAAAGATTTAGTGGCGACAGTCGTGGTTAAAGGCTTAGGGGAGAAGTTAGCTCCTGGCATTTTAGGAACACAAACTCTTGAGCAAATGGTTGCCAATCACAGTGCTGAACCAGGAATCGTTAGTGCTGTCAAAAATGTCGATGGTTCAACGATTAACAATGATTTGCTTATTGCTTTAGCCGGTGGTGCTGAATATTCACCGTCAAGACTTTGGCTTGACTGGGGAGGCAGTGTTGCAATTGTTGCAAGAGCACGAGTTGAACTTTGGCAAGAGTTAATTACAAGAGCTCGAATAAGCGGAGGAACTCTCTATGTTCCAGTTTTGAAATCGAAGATTAATGGTGTTGATGTTCAGAAACTTTCCGATGAAGAACTAGCTAATGTTGCAGGTTTAGATCTAGTAACTGATTACGAAGCAATCTCAGGTTGGCTTTCATCTTTAGCAAGAGTCGACACTAGGAGACTGGTGCTTGGTAATTATGCATATGCGCCAGGCGCTAAGCATATAGAGGTGCAGGCTGTGCAACATTGTTTGGGCAGGGTGCTAACCGAATCACTTCCTAAGTCCAGAGTGGTTCTAACCTGGTTGGCAACCCCAACCGATTCACATGTAGTTCCGGTTCAATTTGCTCAAGACATTAGTTCAAGATTTGCCTCAAGAGACCTAATGACTAAAGTCAGAGACTTCTTCTATGGGGCAAGAGAAAACAAGCCTCTCCTATTTACTAATGCCAATGGTTTAGATCTAGCCGTGATTGACCCAACCTCATCGCTGCAAGGTTCTTCTTACGCATTGGCTAAGCGAGTTCAACGCTGGCTGGCCTATCAGCAACAAGTTGCTGATAGAAAGGTGATTTATACGGTTTTGCCACCGGCATACACGGATTCGGTACTTAGCCATAGGATTCTGCGGGCTAGCTATCACGGAGCTCCCCATTTTGGTCTATTCCCTTATAAAACAGACTCTGCCGTCTCTTTGGCTGCCTGTTTACTGCTTTCGGAGCTAAATACCCCTATATCTATAGATAAAGGTAACCCAACAGCTATTTACAGCCGTTTGGCTGTTCATGGCGGACTTTGGCGCTCTATTTATAAGCCATCTGATCTTTGGCGGGTAGCCACTGTCCGCGGCATCTTCGGGTACTTCAAAAAGCCCTAGAATCCCCGCTAAATACAGGGAAACGCTTACATACCGAATGATAACGAATATGTATCGACTCAATGAAAGCGGTTTCTAGAAAGCGGTTTCAGGCATAAAGTCTAAACAAGTCATTCATCTGACGAGCTTTACCCTATGTCGCTGAAGCGTTCTTCGACATAGATCTTTATTTACTGAAAGGTACAGGGATGAACCTAAACAAATCTAAATTGGTGGCGACCTTAGCATCTGTATTAATGCTGAGCGCCTCAATTGTTGGTCTAGGGGGAACCGCAGCTAACGCAGCGTCAGCTCCTTATACACAAAACTTTGATGCCATGGAAACATACACCGGCATCGACTTCGATGGAAACACAACATCATTGGTAACCGATCAACCAACTGGTGATGGGTTCACTTCTGGTAAAGCCATCAAGATGGATAACCAAGGTGCAGCGTGGGCTGGAACTAAGTTTGTTCTCCCTAGTACATCAAGTTTTATTTCTTCTACTAACGCAGTCGGCTCACTATCTGTGTATTCACCAGATGCATTGGACCGCTGTTTCCTAGCAAAGTTGGAAGGTAACGGAGCTCCAATTGAACGTGTTGTTCACGTAACTGCAGGTTGGCAAACCATCAACGTTGACTACAGTGCAAACTACACAGCTGGCAAAAACTACAACGTATTGGCACTTATGCCAAACCTTGCTGGTGTTGGTTGTAACACTTGGACTAACAAAGATCTAACCACTTGGTATGTAGACAACATTTCATTCCCAGGTGCAAGAGATGCAGATGAGGCAGTTGTTGTTGTTCCTCGCACTTCTCCTGCAACTTTGGTTAACTTCGAAAGCAATGACTCTTCTGGTTACTCATTGACCAACTTTGGTGGTGCAAGCACTTCAATCGTTGCTGACGCACCTGCCGGTGGTTCAACTGGATCAGCTGCTGCTTTGAAAGTAATCTCTGTTGGTGATTCATGGGCTGGAACTACATTCCTGAAAAAGGGTGCAAAAGTTTCTCTGATCTCAGCTGGAAAGATGGTTGCTAAGGCAAACATTTACTCTCCAACTGCTGGCCAAATCATCATGATGAAATTGGAAAACCCAGACGTTCCTGGACTAGTTGCTGAAGTTCGCGCAACTAGCGTGGTCGGTTGGAAGACCTACAGCTTCGACTTCGTTGTTGGTGGAGACCTAAACCAGGACTACCCAATGGCTTCATTGTTCTTGAACTTCAACGGCCCTAAGTCAGATGCTCCTTTCTACGTAGATGACATCTCGTTCAACGGCGCTGTTGGTGCAGAACTTTCATCTTCAGGTGAAACTGTTACTCCTGTTCTTGTGAACTTTGAGAGCAGCGATTCATCTGGTTACTCATTGACTGACTTTGGTGGCAACGCTTCATCAAAGGTTAGCGATGCTCCTGCTGGTGGATCTGCTGGTTCATCATCAGCTCTGAAGATTGTTAGCGTTGGCGAATGCTGGGCTGGAACAACTTTCCTATCTGCAGCAAACACTTTGCTTGCAAACGGAAACGCAGTTGTAAAGGCAAACATTTACTCACCTGCAGCTGACAAGGTCATCAGACTGAAGCTTGAGAACTCTGGTAACCCAGATCAGAACAAGGAAGTAGATGCAACTAGCGTTGCTGGTTGGAACACATACAGCTTCAACTTCGCTGGTTTCGATACTGCAGTCAAGTACAACAAGGTATCGATCTTCACCAACTTCACTTGTGGAACTGGTGCTAAGAACACAGACGCTTGGTATGTTGACGATGTTGCATTCCTAGGCGCATCTGGTGCAGCTCTTGCTCCAGTTGTTCCTTCAGTTCTTGTCAACTTCGAAAGCAATGACTCTTCTGGCTACTCATTCACTGACTTTGGTGGCAACGCTTCATCAAAGGTTAGCGATGCTCCTGATGGTGGATCTGTTGGTTCAACTTCAGCTCTGAAGATTGTTAGCGTTGGCGAATGCTGGGCTGGAACAACCTTCCTATCTGCAGCAGAGACTTTGCTCGCAGATGGTAACGCTGTTGTAAAGGCAAATATTTACTCTCCTGCTGCTGGCAAGGTCATCAGACTGAAGCTTGAGAACTCTGGTAACGCAGATCAGAACAAGGAAGTAGATGCAACTAGCGTTGCTGGTTGGAACACATACAGCTTCAACTTCGCTGGTTTCAACTCTGCAGTCAAGTACAACAAGGTATCGATCTTCACCAACTTCACTTGTGGAACTGGTGCTAAGAACACTGACCCTTGGTATGTTGAC
>WLIC01000114.1 GCA_009702405.1 Actinomycetota bacterium | reverse complement strand
TTAGAGATGGTCTAAAGCCAGTGCACCGCAGAGTTATCTATGGAATGTTTGATGGCGGTTACCGTCCAGATAAGCAGTTCAGCAAGTGCTCACGTGTTGTCGGTGAAGTTATGGGTCAGTTCCACCCGCACGGTGATGGCGCTATCTATGACACCCTTGTTCGTCTAGTTCAGGAATGGAACCTCAGGTATCCACTAGTAAACGGACAGGGTAACTTTGGTTCTCCTGGTAACGATGGTGCTGCAGCCCCTCGTTACACAGAGTGTCGTATGGCTCCCCTAGCTCTTGAAATGGTTCGAGACATTGACGAAGACACCGTTAACTTCCAGGACAACTATGACGGTAGAACTCAGGAACCAACAGTTCTACCTAGTCGTATTCCTAACCTCCTGATCAATGGTTCTATCGGTATCGCTGTTGCAATGGCAACAAACATTCCTCCACACAACCTTCGTGAAGTTGCTGAAGGTGCTCAGTGGGCTTTAGCTAACCCCGAAGCAACCCAGGCTGAACTTCTTGAAGCTTTGATGCAAAGAATCAAGGGTCCTGATTTCCCAACCGCTGCAACCATTCTTGGTTCACAGGGAATTAAAGATGCATACAGAACTGGTCGTGGTTCGATCACTATGCGTGCAGTTGTTAACGTGGAAGAACTTCAAGGTAGAACTTGTTTAGTTGTTACTGAACTTCCTTACCAAGTTAACCCGGACAACCTTGCTCTTAAGATTGCTGAACTAGTTAAGGAAGGACGCATCACTGGTATCGCAGATATTCGCGATGAGACTTCAGGTAGAACTGGTCAGCGTCTAGTAATTGTTCTAAAGAAGGATGCAGTTGCTCAGGTTGTTCTAAATAACCTATACAAGTTCACTCCGCTTCAGGAAAACTTCAGCGCTAACATGTTGGCTCTAGTTGATGGAGTTCCAAGAACTCTAAGTCTTGATGGTTTTATTACTCACTGGGTTGCTCACCAGATTGAAGTGATTGTTAGAAGAACTCAGTTCCGTCTTCGCAAAGCAGAAGAGCGCGCACATATTCTTCGTGGTTACCTAAAAGCACTAGATGCACTTGATGAAGTTATTAAGTTAATTAGAGCTAGCGCAACAGCAGAAGATGCTCGCGATGGTTTGATGAAACTTCTAGCTATTGATGAATTGCAAGCAAGAGCAATCTTGAACATGCAGTTGCGTCAACTAGCAGCACTTGAACGTCAGAAGATCATCGATGAAGCCGCTGAATTAGAAGCACTCATTATCGAATACAAGGCAATCATTGCTGACCCTGCTCGTCAGAGAAGCATCATCAGCGAAGAACTTGAAGATGTTGTTAAGCGTCACGGCGATGACCGCAGAACAATCATTCTTCCTGGTGAAGATGGTGTTACCGATCTTGATCTAATTCCTGAAGAAGAAATGGTTATCACCATTACTCGCGGTGGATACATCAAGAGAACTAAGAGCGATAACTATCGTTCACAGCACCGCGGTGGTAAAGGCGTTAAAGGTGCAAGCCTTCGTGCAGATGACGTTGTTGAACATTTCTTTGTGACAACTACTCACCACTACCTATTGTTCTTCACAAACAAGGGACGCGTTTACAGAACCAAGGCTTATGAAGTTCAAGAAGCAGGAAGAGATGCTAAGGGTCAGCACGCAGCTAACCTTCTAGCTTTGCAACCTGATGAGAAGATTGCTCAAGTTCTAGACATTCGTGACTACCAGCAAGCTGAGTATTTAGTTATTGCAACTAAGTCGGGACTAGTGAAGAAGACTTCACTTGAGGCCTATGACACTTCTCGTTCCGGTGGTGTTATCGCTATCAAACTTCGTGAAGATGATGAAGTTGTTTCAGCAATGCTAGTGAACCAATCAGATGATCTGCTTCTTGTTTCAAACAAGGGTATGTCGATCCGATTCTCAGCCAGCGATGAGTCACTTCGTCCAATGGGAAGAGATACCAGTGGAAACATCGGTATGCACTTCCGTTCCGGCGATCACCTGCTATCAGCTGATGTGATTACCGATAAGGGCTTCGTTTTCGTTGTCACCGAAGGTGGCTTTGCTAAGCGAACTGCTGTTGAGCAGTATCGCCTGCAGAACCGTGGTGGTATCGGTATCAAGGTGGCCAAACTCGAAGAAAAGCGAGGGGACATCGTAGGTGCCCTAATCGTTGAGGAAGATGACGAGGTACTAATCGTCCTTACCAGCGGTAAAGTGGTCAGGTCAGCTGTGAGTGAAGTTCCTGCTCGTGGCCGAGACACCATGGGTGTTGTTTTTGCTCGTTTCGATGATGAAGACTCGGTTCTAGGATTAGCTAAGAACAGTGAACGTAATCTCGAAGGATCTGAAACAGGCCCAGTTGAGGTTGTTACTGAAGAGTCAGGAGAGTAAATGAGCATCTTTTCACGTCAGGTAAGACGCAGTGAATCATCAGGCGCTAAGCCTGTGAACTTGAAGCTAGTTAAGGTCAACTTCTGGTCTGTAGTTAGATTTGCCTTCATTTTGACCGTTGCTCTAGGCATTGGGCTAGTTATAGCCCTGACCCTGGTGTTCTTCATCTTGAATCTTGCTGGTTTCAGCAACCTCTTGAAGAGCTTCCTAACAGTCGATGTGACCCTGCCAGCGGTACTTTCAGTGTCTTTGAGCATCGCTGTCTTCCTAATCGTTGTTGGAACAGTTCTAGCAGGCGTATGGGCTGCAATGTTCAACATCATCGCCAGGATCACTGGCGGAGTTTCAGTAGGTTTCACAAATAACTAAATAACGGCCAATGTTCAAACTTTCGGTTTGAGACAACGCCTCATATCAGATAAGGTTAAGTCTGCTCTACGGGCCTATAGCTCAGGTGGTTAGAGCGCTTCACTGATAATGAAGAGGTCGGAGGTTCAAGTCCTCCTAGGCCCACCAGGAAGCACTCTCAACCGAGTGGGCTTCCGAATGGGGACTTAGCTCAGTTGGTAGAGCACCTGCTTTGCAAGCAGGGGGTCAGGGGTTCGACCCCCCTAGTCTCCACTCAAGTGGAAAGACCGGTCAGAAATGGCCGGTCTTTTTATTTAATCTCTATTATTGATTTCAACGAGGGGACTTGAACATGAAACTGGGACAACTGACAAGAGTTGGAACACTACTTTTACTTTCAACACTTTTAGTCACTGGTTGTTCCAATAGCCCATCCAATCAGCAATCTCGTAAAACACCAGAACCAAGCTCAACGGAAACCGAAGATCAGAAGCCTCTCTATCCACTGGGACTCGATTACGGCGGCAAGATTCTCTTAGCTAAAGATGACCTTGAGCTTGAGTTTCTAACTATCGCTATAGCGAGCTGCAAGAAGGCACAAACGGATGGGCTAATAATTACCGATAGTGAAAACACAACCTACTTCCGTCCAAAAGCAAACGATGAAAATTCTGACTGGCCTTTCGATCAAGTAACTGTTGACAAAGGAAAAGTTACGGAAGGCAAGTTCAATATTTATCTGCCAGCGTTCTTTGACCCGTGTGACCTAGAAATTCAAGCGCATAGAGCAGAAGCCGAGGCGCCGGTCCTAGAACACAAAGTTGAACGGTGGGCGACCAATTCTTATGGTTGGTCACAGCATCACTTTGGAGCAGTTCTGGAAGAGATTGTCTATCAAGTGTCCAACGGATTGATAACTCGCTATGGTGCATACAACGATCTAAACGAGGTCGTAAGCTATGGGCCATTCACTCCAGAACAATCCGCCTACTTCGACAGAGTAAATGAGTAAGTGCTGTGAAGTTAGTGGGCCTGATTTATAAGCGGTAGCA
>WLIC01000113.1 GCA_009702405.1 Actinomycetota bacterium | reverse complement strand
GTTCCAGTAGCAGCACCTAATAGGTAACCCTTTAGATCAGCAATGCTGGTAGCTGATGCTGCTGGAGAACCTGCTACGGTAACAACAACCTGAGCTGTCTCATAGTAAGCAGATGAGAAATCTACGTTAGCTTTGCGCTCATCAGTGATTGAGTACTGCTGCAAGTTGAAGTCAAAGTTCTTCTGTCCTGGTGCAATAGCTTCATCGAAAGTTGTTCTAACCCAAACAACATCAGCAGCCTTGAAGCCAAGCTTCTCTGCAACTGCATAAGCAACTGCTGCTTCGAAACCTTCACCTGATTCAGGTGCATCGCCAACAACCCAAGGCTCATACGCTGGGTTACCGGTTCCGATAGTTAGTTTGCCTGCGGTGATGGTGTCACCGGAAACACTTGATCCTGAGCAAGCAGCCAGGGTGGTTGCTAGCAACACAGCAGCGGTAGCTGCAAGTGTGCGCAAAAGGTTTTTCTTTGATGCCATTGGGAACTCCTTAGATTTAGGGGTTTGAAAGATATGACTATTGTCCCCTATTTTTGAGGACAAATATGTAGCTTTACGAACTGTTACTTGACTGGCAGGAACCCTCTAGGGATGTTGGTTGCCACTAGGTAACTGGTGAATATAAAGGTGGTCTCAAAGGTCGAATTGATTAGGTCGTAATCGATTCTGGCCTTGGCCGCCTCAATGTCTTCTGGGGTATAGATATGGGCTGGGAAATAGCCAGGCTTATAAAACATAAGGAAGTAGTGCCCTTTAGGGCTAAGTCTTTCTAGGACTCTGCCATAGGACTCTTTATCGAAGTATGAAGGTGCTCCATAAAGAGCCAGGATGGTGTCGAAATCACCTTCAGGGTTAGCCTTGTCCCACTCCTCAAAAGTTGAGTTGACAACACTATATTTAGGAAACTTTGCTGTTAGTTTCTCAAGCATTCCAGCACTTGGATCAACGCCTAAATAGTCTTCAGCTGGGATGTTGTTATAGGAAAGGGTAAGCCCTGTTCCACAACCCAAATCTAAGACCTTGCCTTTTACCCAAGGGGAAAGAATCTTAAATAAGGCAACATCTTCTTCTTGGAATGCTTGAGAGCCATAGTGTTCGTCATAGGTTTTAGCGAACTCATCATAGATGGCTTGAACTCTGTCTTGTTCTGAGCCAGTCATGATTAAATCTTCTCTAGCGCTTGAGCGATATCCGCAAGGATATCGCTGATGTGTTCAACACCAACGGATAGACGAACAATATCTCCTGGCACTTCAATAGGAGTTCCATTAGCTGAAGCGTGAGTCATCTCAGCTGGATAGTTCACCAGAGACTCAACACCACCAAGGGATTCAGCAAGAGTAAACAACTTGGTGTTCTCACAGAACTTCTTAGCAGCTTGAGTTCCACCAACAAGTTTGAAAGAAATCATTCCACCAAAGCCATCCATTTGCTTTCTAGCAATGTCATGACCTGGGTGATCCATAAGGCCTGGGTAGTAAACAGCAGAAACTTTGTCTTTTTGTGAAACTAGGAATTCAGCTACAGCTTGCCCATTTGAACAGTGTCTGTCCATACGAAGAGCAAGAGTTTTTAGAGATCTGTGCGTTAGCCATGCATCAAAAGGAGATGAAACAGCGCCAACTGCGAACTGAATAAATTCAATCTTCTTAGCCATCTCACCATCGTTTAGAACTACTGCTCCACCTAGAACATCACTGTGTCCACCTAGATACTTGGTAGTTGAGTGAATAACAATATCTGCACCAAGTTCTAGTGGTCGCTGTAGATAAGGTGTAGCAAAGGTGTTATCAACAACAGCAACTGCTCCATGCTTATGAGCAGTTGCAGAGACCTTAGCAATATCAAAGATTGTCATCATTGGGTTAGATGGAGTCTCAATCCAAACCATCTTGGTCTTACCTGCAATAAATGCGGCTTCCAGTGCGGACTCGTCGTTGAGGTCAACAATCGTAAAGTCGACTCCCCAAGCCTTATGCACTCTTGCAAATAGACGGTAAGAACCTCCATACATATCATTAGCCAGAATCACATGGTCGCCTGGAGATAATACGCCTCGAATAATTGCATCTTCAGCAGCCAGACCACTTGAGAAGCTCATACCGAAACGCCCACCTTCAAGCGAAGCTAATGCCTCTTGAAGAGCAGATCTAGTTGGGTTAGCAGCTCTGTTGTATTCAAAGCCTTCACGCAAATTACCAACACCATCTTGCTTGTGTGTGGTGGTCATGTGAATAGGTGGGATAACCCCACCAGTTCTACCATCTGGATCTTGGGCTACGTGAATTGCTCTAGTTTCAAACTTTGACATAACTTCTTCCTCGTCAGTTAAAGCCTAGGGCAGTTAGGTCACCCCTGTTACATCAAGTTACCTAACCTAAACCTCTAATGCATTCATCGATTGCAACAGCGTTTGCCCCTATAAACAGAGCCAGATTTGGGCAACCCAACCTCTTCAGAAGCGCTGTAGCCGAACTTGAATCAATCGAGGGGTATTTGAATCTCACAAGCCATTTGGCGAGTACTGAAATGCCAACTTCAGTATTTTCAGTAAACCAAAGAGCCAGAAAGATATCTGGGTGAACGATTTCAGGCTGTGAGTGCACCGTGCTAGGGAAATCCCGAAGATTGAAGGTCAGCAACACGTCTGCCCGCCCTTGAATAGCGGCTGCTAATACATGCTCGTCATTTTTATCTCGGCAGCCCAGTGACCCAATGAGGTGCTCATGGCCAGTGACTTCAGTTTCGTAGAAAAATTCCTTGATAGCTTTAAATTTCTTTCTCAGCTTGCTGTTGCTCTCAGGAAATCTTGCAATAAGTGATTGAACGGCTTCTTGAAATATCTCTTCAGTCCATAGGAGCTGCATGTGTCCATCCGTGGCTAATGTGAGAAGAAGTGTCCGAAGATAAAGTTTATGAAGACAGTCAGCATCTACTAATACTCTTATCTCAGGCACAAATGCACCTGGAATCGACTAAACATCTATTCCCAGCTGTTGTTCTAGTTGTGACATCTCACGCAGAAAGATTTCCTGATCTTGCCTGATTGCCATTTTCAAATTTTCCACGTCTTCAAACTTAATTTTCCTGTGCTTACCCACTTTGCTAACTGGAACTGAAAACTTATCCAGCAACTTAATAAGAGTTGGTCTGGAATATCCCAAGTAGTCTGCTGCCTGCTGAGTGGTCAATAGGTCCGGACCAGCCATGAAGCTAAACGTTTCTCTGGCTTTAACCCTCTGCGCCATCTGCTCAACTAGTGAGATTAGATTTCTACTAAGTTCAAGTTTTTGTTTCCCAATAACGAGAAAGACTGGTGCGTTCGATTTATCGTCTGCAAGCGCGCTCACCACGGCGGACGCCACTTTAGAGTCCCTGATGGTTGGGTTTATTTGGGTTGTCATGATGAAACACTATTCGAAATATTCGAAAAGTCAAGATACGGTTCAATGCAAACATGAACCGAGATTTGCCGAAGCTCGAGTTAAAAATCTATGGAAGATCTGAAGCTGTTAGTAACCCGATTACTTCACCCTCACGCAAGACCAGTGCACAGTCATGATCAGCTATCACTTCTCTAGCTGTTGCAATGGTGTCCGTGTATCCAACTGGAACCGGCCTTGCTTCCATATGCATTGAAACAGGGTCAGTTTCCTTGAAGGCACCAGAAGCTAGACCAGCCTTTAGATGCCCTAAACGAAGAACACCTGCGATCTCACCGGCACGAACAGGTGGTTGATTATCAAAGACCAGAACAAACTCGCTGTTCTTCTGCAAAGCATCCGCAATGGTGT
>WLIC01000112.1 GCA_009702405.1 Actinomycetota bacterium | reverse complement strand
TGCATGTTGTTGGCATGCATCATCTTGGCTAGCAGCTCAGCGGTTAGCTTTAGTAGGTGCTCACGCTCATCAGAATCAAGTTGGATTGCTCCACGGATAGCTCTAAGTGCCACTTGTTCGTCCTCTCGGATTAGTTTTTCTCTGTTGCCCGACTTTGGACTTTGCAGGTCTTGGTGCTCTGGTCTGTTTGCCTTCGGCTGCCTTTAGTAATGCGCCTACCTCAATTTTACTTAGCAGTCTGGTTTGACCTGGCTTTAGTGGACCTAGATGAACAGGACCAAACTGTCTTCTGACTAGATCTTTCACAGGATGACCTAGCGCTTCAAACATTCTTCTGACAACTCTGTTCTTACCTGAGTGAATAACAATCTCAACCAAGGATTCAAAAGCGTTTGAGTCAACCAACAAAGCCTTATCAGCTTTCATCGGCCCATCTTCAAGCTCCAAACCAGAGAGCAACTTATTGATCTCTTGAGCAGAAACTAAACCTTCGACCTTAGCGATGTATGTCTTGGTAACACCAAACTTCGGATGAGCCAACATGTTAGCTAGTTCACCATCGTTGGTAAGAATGAGCAGTCCAGAAGTATCGGCGTCTAGCCTGCCTACGTTGTAAATACGATCTGAGCGCAGAGCATATTGACTTAGGTCAGGTCTACCGTATTCATCAGCCATCGATGAGATAACACCGACTGGCTTATTCAGTGCCATGTATACCCGGCTGGCATCAAGCTGAATAGGAGTTCCACGAACCGTGACCTTGTCATGTTCTGGATTTATCCTGGTGCCAAGCTCTTTAACCACTTTGCCGTTGACTTTAACTGCACCAGCAGTTATCAGGTCTTCGCTGGCTCTTCTCGAGGCAACGCCAGCATTGGCAAGCACTTTTTGAAGGCGAACGCCTTCGGTTGATTCACTCATGATTAGTTGCCTGCAGAACTGTCGGTACCAAATTCTGAATTGGCATCAGGTAGGTATGGGCTAATCAGAGGTAGATCATCTAGTGCGTTGATGCCTAGAGTCTCTAAGAAAGTTTCCGTGGTGCCATAGTTGATGGCACCGGTCTCGCTATCGGTGAATACTTCGGTAATCAGTCCCCTGCTAAGCAAAGTTCTAACGACTGTGTCAACGTTCACTCCACGAATAGAAGCAATCTGTCCTCTAGCGATTGGTTGACGGTAAGCGATAACAGCCAAAGTTTCTAAAGCAGCTTGAGATAACTTAGTTGGGTTTTCATTTGAAATAAATTCTCTAACTGCCCATTCGAAGTCTTCTCTTACGAATACTCGCCAACCGCCACCGACTTCACGAAGTTCAAAGCCTCTAGGACGTGAGCCATTAGCTCCATCAAAGTCAGCCTTCACCGCATGCACTGCTTCTTTGACATCCGCTACCGGCATATCAAGAGAGGTTGCCAAGTGAACAAGAGATAGCGGAACTTCAGCAACCATCAAGATTGCTTCTATCGCACCCTGCAGAGCTGTTGAGTCAATTGGTTCTCCAAGAGCAAAGTTCTCTCTCGGGTCCTGTGTGCTCTGTTGTGTTTCATCTTGATTATCAAGAGTCATAGTCGGCTCCTAGTGCAGATAGTTGTGATTCATCAAAGTCTTCTGCTCGCCAAGTGATCAGCAGTGGACCCAGTGATTCATTTTGCTCAAAGCTAACTGCTCCAAGCCGGTAAAGCTCAAGAATGGAAATAAAGCGGGCAACTAGGACTGCTCTATCTCTAATTGATGAAATCAGTTCACGGAAAGTCAAAGTTGTAGCGGAGCGCAGCATTGAAACAACTTCAGCTGCTTGTTCGCGAATCGAAATGCGAGGAGTGTGAATGTGACTCAACCCAACCATAGGTATTTCTCGAGGAGCCATAGTCTCTTCAGCTAATCTGGCGAAGTCCTCAAGGCTAACAGTCCAGATCAACTCAGGTTGCTGCTGTCTAAATCTCTCTTCAAGTCTTACCGAACGGTAAACCCTTCTAGCTTCAAGAGATATAGCATTCTGGAACCAAGCCGATATGTCTTTGAAGGCACGGTATTGCAGTAAGCGAGCAAACAACAGGTCACGTGCTTCAAGTAGTGCGACATCTTCTGGGTCAACGACTTCACCTTTAGGAAGCAGTTCAGCAATCTTTAGATCAAGCAAAGTTGCCGCCACTACCAGGAATTCACTGGCCTCATCTAATTGATCTGCTTCTTCAAGAGTTCGAACATAAGCGATGAAGTCTTTGGTCACTTCACTCAAGGAGATAGATGTGACATCTAACTGGTGCTTAGAAATAAGTGAAAGTAATAAATCGAACGGGCCTTCAAAGTTACCGATGTTAAGTGAGAAACCAGAGCCAGTTAGATCTTCATCATCTTTATGGAGCGCAGCCACGTGCAACCATCTCTCTAGCAACTGCTCGGTAAAGTTCAGCAGCTTCTGAGGTAGGAGCGAACTGTGTTACAGGTCTACCTTGCTCTGATGAGTCTTTGAATTTAACAGTCAGTTTGATTACAGATTTGAAAACAGCATCGCCATAGTCTTCATACAACTGGTTCAACATGTTTCTGGAGTGCAGCGTTCTAGGGTCAAACATGGTTGCCAGAATGCCGTCAATTTTCAAGCCTTCATTCAGTCTGTCTCTTACTAGTTCAACGGTGTTATCGATAAGTAGTTGCAAACCTCTAAGAGCAAAGTAATCGCAGGCAACTGGAATCATTACACCGTGAGCGGCAGTTAGTGCGTTGACAGTTAGCAAACCAAGCGATGGCTGGCAGTCAATCATTACTAAGTCATAGTCACCTAGCACTGGACGCAACACTCCAGCAAGAATCTTTTCTCTACCAGGTTCAGCAACTAATTGAATTTCTGCTGCTGAGAGCTGAATGTTAGCTGGAATCAGATCAAGGCCAGGCACTTCGGTGTGAACGATTACATCAGTGGCCTTGAGTTTTCTATCTAACATCAAGTCATAAATGGTTTTGACATCTTCATTGACAACGCCAAGACCTCTTGAAAGTGCACCCTGAGGGTCAAAGTCAACTAGTAGCACTTTGCGACCGTATTCCGCAAGAGCTGCGGCGGTATTGATTGTGGTGGTTGTTTTACCAACTCCACCTTTTTGATTACAAAGCGCAATGATTCTGGCTGGGCCATGGCTAGTTAAACGTTTTGGGATAGGAAACCTGGCGTCTGAGTTTTTATCTGACATGAAATGGTTTCCTCTCTGGCTTCACAGCAGTAAGTTTCAGCCTTTGGCCGATGTTTACGTTCTTTTACCCCTATAGCCTACCGCTGTGCACGGGGGTGAGCTGTTGCATAGATCTCCCTTAGAGCATCTACTGTTACCAAAGTGTAAATCTGGGTGGTAGCCACAGAGGCATGCCCTAGAAGCTCTTGAACCACGCGAACATCTGCCCCACCTTCTAGCAAATGGGTAGCAAAGGAATGCCTAAAGGTATGCGGTGAAACCTCATGGTCGATTTTGGCTGCCAGAGCAGCATCTGAGATTATTTGCCAGACGCTTTGCCTAGAGAGCCTTGAACCTCGTTGATTCAAAAACAAGGCTGGTGTTCCTTTAGCCAACATAGCCAACGAGGGCCTAACCCTTACCAAGTAAGCCTGAACCGCGTTTTGAGCGTACCTTCCAACTGGCACAATACGCTCCTTGGAACCTTTACCAAAGAGACGAATAATCTCTGGATCAATCAAGTCATCCAGATCGATATTCACAAGCTCTGAAACGCGAGCACCGGTGGCATAGAGCAACTCTAAGATTGCTCGGTCTCTTACTCGAATCAAATCTGCACCAACACCAG
>WLIC01000111.1 GCA_009702405.1 Actinomycetota bacterium | reverse complement strand
TCATCAGCGATACCTGAAGCATATCTAGCAAGGAAGGATGCTGTTGCCGGTGCAACAACAATCAAGTCAGCTTCTTGCGCTAACGCGATGTGTTTAACACTGTCGACATCGGTGTATAGGTCAGAATCAACGACGTTGTGAGAAAGAGCCTCTAGTGTTGTTGCTCCAATAAATCTGAGAGCGTTTTGAGTTGGAAGACCTTTAACGTCGTGTCCGAGTTCGTTGAAACCACGGATTACGGAAGCGGACTTGTATGCCGCTATCCCGCCAGTGATACCAACCAGGATACGCAAGGTAAATTCTTTGGTTATTCGGCTTTGTCTTCTGCTACAACAGCGCCTGAAACGATCTCGCGCATAGCAATAGATAGTGGCTTGTCGTCAACAGCAGCATCAACTAGTGGACCAACGTTAGCAAACAAACTACCCTCGTGAAGAGCTGAGTAGTAGTCGTTGATCTGACGGGCACGCTTGGCAGCGAAAATAACCAGTCCATACTTTGAGCTGTGCTTAGCCATAAGCGCGTCAATAGACGGAGATACGATACCTTCGAGTTTTTCAGACATAAGTTAGTTGCTTTCGTTTGATTGAGTGTGTGAATTCAAGTGATTCACGAAGCCTGCATCAAGTCTATGACTTGCTGACCACATTCCGCTACCTGATGGTTGATTACTGTGTGATCGAACTCTGTGGCTGCCGCCAGCTCTTCTTTAGCGGTTTCAAGCCTTATTTCAACCTGTTCGGCCGATTCAGTGCCTCTTTCAACAAGTCTTCGCCTAAGTTCTTCCCAACTAGGAGGAGCAATAAATATCAGGTTTGCTTCAGGCATAGCAGCCTTTATTTGCCTGGCACCTTGAACATCTATCTCAAGGATTACCTGTTTATTTGCAGCTAATGCTTCTTCGACAGGTTTTCTAGGTGTTCCATAGCGGTGTTTCTGATGAACTATGGCGTATTCCAGCAGTTCCTCAGCAGCGATCATTCGGTCAAACTCTTGGTCTGAGACGAAGTAATAGTGTTCTCCATCTATTTCGCCAGGTCTTGGCTCTCTTGTTGTTGCTGAGACAGATACCTGAATTGAGGGATCTTTAGCCAATATCCAACGAACAACAGTTCCCTTGCCAACTGCTGTTGGACCGGCAATAACTGTAAGACGAGTCATGTTCTTAGCCTATTTTGTTAGAGCCTGAAGTAGCTCTTCTTTGTCAGATTCAATTGTTCCAGAAATGTTGGTTAAACCGTTCCTCAATGCGCTTCGGCTAACAGAGTAAATAACTGAATCAGCATCAGAACCAAAGATGGCTTTTGCATCGCTTAACTTTGCTCCTTGTGCACCAAAACCTGGAGCCAAGATAGGACTTTTGTCATATTTTGAAGCAGAATTCAGATTAGCTAAACCAAGAGCTGCAAGGTCAACGGTTGCTCCCAATACCAAACCGACTGAACCAAAAGTAACTTTGCTCTGAGCTGTTTGCTTATTGATAGTTGCAACCTCGCTAGCAATTGATTTCGCTACGCTATGTCCATCCATGCTCGCTGACTGCAAACCAGTAGCTTCTGGGTTAGATGTTGCACTGAGAACAAAAAGACCCTTGCCTCTTTCAACTGCGGCTGTAACAGCAGGGAGCAAAGATCCAACACCTAGGAAGGGATTTACTGTTAGCGCATCACAGATAAAAGGGGCATCCTTAGAAAGCCAAGCATCGGTATATGCAGCCATTGTGGTGCCAATGTCTCCTCGTTTCGCATCAGCTATAACCAAGAAGCCTGCCTTGTTTGCTTCAAACAGAACCTTTTCTAAAGCAGCAAAACCTTGAGAGCCGAATCTTTCAAAGAAGGAAACTTGTGGCTTGATGATGCCAACTACTCCACTTAGCTGCTCTAAACATTGCATGCTGAAGTTGAATAGGCCTTCTGCATCATTATTGAAGCCGTGCTCGTCAAGTAGTTCGGCATGAGGATCAATGCCGACACACAGCTGTCCGTAACTAGCGAAAGCTGATTCGAGTTTTCTAGAGAAAGTATCAGGCAAGAGCAGCCTTTCGATCGGCAGCGTGTTCCTGGAGAGAACGCACTTTGAAGTCTCCAGCAATTACTGTTTCGAACGAACCGATTGCTGCAGATAGCTGAGCGATAGTTGTGAAGATTGGTGCATCAGCTGCAGTGGTGGCCGCACGAATTTCATAACCATCTTTACGGGCGTTAGTTCCTGATGGTGTATTCACAACAACATCAACTTCCCCAGCCAGGATTAGATCAACAATTGATGGACCAGCAGGAGCGTTATCATCAGCGCTGTGCTTTCTAACAACGCGTGCAGGGATGCCATGACGAGTGAGAATCGCAGCGGTTCCTGAGGTTGCAAGAATCTCGTAGCCAAGTTGCCACAATCTTCTAACCGGAAGGATTACCTGGTGCTTATCTCTATCTGCAACAGAAATAAATATGCTTCCCGAAGTTGGTAGTGAGCTTCCAGCGGCAGCCTGACTCTTAGCAAATGCAGTAGGGAAATCAACATCTATACCCATTACTTCACCTGTAGAACGCATTTCTGGACCTAGCAAGGAGTCAACGAATCTTCCGTCCTTGGTGGCAAAGCGCTTGAAAGGAAGAACTGCTTCTTTGACTGAGATGGCAGAGGTTGCAGGGATGTGTGTGCCATCAGCTGCAGGAAGGTGTCCCTCGGCAACCAGTTCACGAATAGTTTTACCAACCATGACTAGAGCTGCTGCTTTAGCTAACGTGATACCTAAGGCTTTAGACACAAATGGAACGGTTCTAGATGCACGTGGGTTTGCCTCAAGAACATAAAGCACATCGTGAGCTAGAGCAAACTGAACGTTTAGCAATCCTTGAACACCAATACCTTGTGCGATCTTGAGAGTTGCATCACGAACTCGGTCAATCTGAGCATCGCTCAATGTGATTGGCGGCAAGGTGCAGGAAGAGTCACCAGAGTGAATACCAGCTTCCTCGATGTGTTCCATTACGCCACCAACATAGAGTTCATGCCCGTCATAGAGTGCATCGATGTCTATCTCGATCGCATCATCCAAGAATCTGTCAACCAGTAGCGGATGCTTAGGTCCAACAATTGCCTGGTCAGCAATGCGATCGAAGTATCCACCTAGAGCATTAGCGTCGTAGACAATTTCCATTCCTCGTCCACCAAGCACGAAGGATGGTCTGACCAAGACTGGATAACCAATACGTTCGGCGATTACTAAGGCTTCAGGAAGGCTAGTTGCTGTTCCATTAGCTGGTGAGATTAGCTTTGCTTGATCTAGAATCCTTGAGAAAGCTCCTCGTTCTTCAGCCAGGTCAATGGCATCTGGTGAGGTTCCAAGGATAGGGATACCGTGTGCAGCGAGTCCCTGAGCTAGACCAAGCGCAGTTTGCCCACCAAGTTGAACAATTACTCCAACTAGTTCCCCGCTTGCAGATTCAGCATGAATTACTTCGAGGACATCTTCAAGAGTTAGTGGCTCAAAATACAATCTGTCGCTGGTGTCATAGTCAGTTGAGACGGTCTCTGGATTGCAGTTAATCATGATGGTCTCGTAACCTGCATCATGCAAAGCAAAAGATGCGTGCACGCAAGAGTAATCGAACTCAACACCCTGTCCGATTCGGTTAGGACCAGAGCCCAGGATCACAACCTTCTTAGCGCTTGAAGCCCTAACCTCAGTCTCTTGTTCGTAGGTGCTGTAGTGGTAAGGAGTTAGTGCTGGGAATTCTCCAGCACATGTATCAACGGTTTTGTAGACAGGGCGGATGTTGAGTTCATAACGCTGAGCACGAAC
>WLIC01000110.1 GCA_009702405.1 Actinomycetota bacterium | reverse complement strand
TATTGAAAAAACTGTTCTTGGTAAAGAACTTGATGGCATCAAGTATGAAAGATTATTTGATTACTACGCTGATGAGACAAAGTTTGATGTTAAGAATGCTTGGCAGGTAATCCTTGGTGATTACGTTGCAGATAACGAAGGTACCGGTATCGTTCACCAAGCACCCGCTTACGGTGAAGACGACCAAAAACTTTGTGAAGCTGCTGGTATTCCGGTTTATGTTTCAGTAAACGAACGTGGTGAATACAACTCAGTTATCACAGACTTTGTTGGCATGCATGTCTTTGAAGCTAATAAGCCGATTACTCAGAAACTAAAAGACATGGGCAGATTGCTAAAGCAAGCTAGCTATGACCACCCATATCCACACTGTTACCGTTGCAAGAACCCTTTGATCTATAAAGCAGTGTCTTCTTGGTTTGTTGAAACAACGAAACTAAAAGATCGCATGTTGGAACTAAACCAGGAAATCAACTGGGTTCCTGAACACACTAAAGATGGTTCTTTTGGTAAGTGGTTAGAGAATGTCCGTGATTGGGCTATCTCACGCAACAGATTCTGGGGAGCTCCAATTCCAGTTTGGAAATCAACTGACCCGAACTATCCTCGTATCGATGTCTATGGTTCTTTAGATGAGATGGAAAGAGACTTTGGGGTTAGAGTCGATGACTTCCACCGGCCAACCATTGATCACCTAACTCGTGTGAACCCTGATGACCCAACTGGTCAGTCGATGATGGTTCGTGTTCCTGAAGTTCTGGACTGCTGGTTTGAATCAGGTTCAATGCCTTTTGCTCAGGTGCACTACCCATTTGAAAACAGTGACTGGTTTGATACCCATAGTCCTGGTGATTACATCGTTGAATACTCAGGTCAGACCAGAGGCTGGTTCTATACCCTGCACGTGCTCTCCACTGCACTATTCGATAGACCTGCCTTCAAGACAGCTGTCTCACACGGAATCGTTTTAGGTTCTGATGGTCAGAAGATGTCTAAGTCGCTGCGTAACTATCCAGATGTGAACGAAGTATTTGACCGTGATGGTTCAGATGCAATGCGTTGGTTCTTACTAGCTAGCCCTATCCTTCGCGGTGGCACTATGTCTGTTACTGAACAAGGAATTAGAGAAGGTGTTAGACAGGTTCTCTTACCACTATGGAACACCTATTACTTCTTCACTCTCTATGCCAATGCTTCTAACTACGAAGCCAAGTTTGATTTAGAGAGCACTGATGTTCTTGATAGATATCTAGTTGCTAAGACCAGAGAGATGATTGCTGGAGTAACAGCAGATCTAGATGGCTTTGATACCTTTGGGGCAGCAGCCAGACTTAGAGACTTTGCTGATGTTCTTACTAACTGGTACGTCAGAAGATCAAGAGCTAGGTTCTGGGATGGCGACACACAGGCTTTCAACACCTTGTATTCAGTTCTTGAACTTATGACCAGAGTTTGTGCTCCGATGCTTCCTTTGATTTCTGAAGAGGTATTCCAGGGACTAACCGGTATGCGTTCTGTTCATCTAACTCAGTGGCCTGATCATGAAGCGCTAACTCGTGATGATTCTCTTGTTGAAGCTATGGACCAGGTCAGGGCTGTTTCATCTGTTGCTAATGGTCTTAGAAAAGTAAACGGCCTAAGAGTTCGTTTGCCTCTAGCCAAACTAACTGTTGTTACAAAGAATGCTGATGAACTATCTGGATTTGTTGACATCATCGCTGAAGAACTAAATGTGAAGTCAGTTGACTTAGTCGAACTGTCTCTGGATTCAACAACTGAGTTTGGTGTTATCAAGCGACTGACTGTGAACTCAAGAGCACTAGGTCCTCGCGTTGGTAAGCAAGTCCAGCAGATCATTGGTGCCTCTAAGTCAGGTGACTGGTCACAAGATGGCGAGAAGGTTATCTGTGGTGGAGTTGAACTAATCGTTGGTGAATACGAGATTGACTTAGTTGCTGACCTATCTGATGCGACAGAGACAGTAAACCTAATTGGCATCTTGCCATCTGGTGGTTTCGTGCTGCTTGATTCAAGAGTGACTCCAGAACTAGAAGCCGAAGGTATTGCCAGAGATGTTATTCGTGCTGTTCAACAGGCACGTAAAGATGCTGACCTAGATGTCTCAGATCGCATCAAGTTAGTGCTTACTTCAGTTCAAGAAGTTCTTGATGCTATTGCAACTCACCAAGAGCTAGTGAAGTCAGAGACTCTAACTCTTGAGTTAGTAACTTCAGTAGGAGATGTTGAAGGCGAAGGAACAACTGTTGGAGAAGATCTTCCAGTTGGCATTGTGGTGACCAAACTTTGAGTTCAGAATCAGATGCATTAGCCAAGATTCAAGAAATTGAAGCCTCACTTATGGCTCGTATTCCAGAGCACAAGCTTCGCCCAAGACTTGAACCAACCCGAAGAGCAGTTGAATTACTTGGAGACCCGCAGAAGGCTTACAGAGTTATTCACATAACTGGAACTAACGGTAAGACCAGCACAACGAGAATCATCGAAAGAATCCTTAGAGAGCATGGTCTAAGAACCGGCAGGTTCACCAGCCCTCATCTAATTGATCTCAATGAACGGATTGCCTTAGATGGTGAACCTATCTCAAATGAGATCCTGTATGAAGTGTTCAAGGACATTGAACCTGTGCTTGAAATGGTTGACCAAGAGCTACTGGCTCAAGGTGAGTCAAGACTTACATTCTTCGAAGCTTTAGCAGTATTAGCTTTTGCAGCTTTTGCTGATGCACCTATTGATGTTCTTGTGCTTGAAGTTGGTATGGGTGGGGAATGGGACTCAACTAACGTTGCAGACGGTGATGTTGCAGTTTTCACACCAATCGATATTGATCACGTTGAACGTGTAGGGGAGACCATCACCGAGATTGCAACAACTAAATCAGGCATCATCAAATCAGGCGCTGCTGTTGTCTCTGCTGTTCAACCGGCAGATGCTTTGTTGGTTCTTGAGCAGAAGTCAGAAGAACTAGCTGACACATTCAAGGTGCTAGGTAGAGATTTTGCGGTTACCGAGTTTGTTGAGTCAGATCTAGGCGTTACCTTCTCTATGCAGGGCCTAGCTGGTACCTACGAGAATCTCTTTATTCCATTGCACGGTGCTTACCAAGCAGCTAACGCTGCATTAGCTGTTGCTGCTGTTGAGGAGTTCATTGGTTCGGCAACCGCTCCACTAGCGGAACATATCTTGAAGCCAGCTCTTGCCGATGTTTCTTCGCCTGGAAGACTGCAGGTGGTTAGTCGTAAGCCAAGAATCATCTTGGATGCAGCACATAACCCTCACGGTGCAGCATCTCTTGCGAGTGCTCTAGAGAACTCATTTGGTTTACCTCACACCGTTGCAGTTATGTCTGTGTTGAACGATAAAGATGCCATCGGTATCTTTAGTGCTCTTGAGCCGGTCTTAGCTGAAGTAGTTATTACTAAGAGCACCAGTGTTAGAGCTCATGATGTTGAAGTTCTTGCTGTTACAGCAAGAGAGATCTTTGGTGATGAACGAGTAACTGTTGCAGAGGATTTCAGAGATGCACTCTCTCTTGCTGAAGCGAAGTTGCCGCCAACTCCTAATGCGACAATTGTTGTTACAGGTTCCATCAGCCTTATCGGTGATGTTCTCAAGTTCAGACAAATCCAGGAGGATGCAGATGTCTAATCGATCAGTAAGAAGAACACTCGGGTCAATGGTTTTAGCTTTTGAAGCCTTCGTGGTGTTCTTTGGAACTTTAGTTGCCTTTGGTTTGAAGGTAGCTCCGGCTCCAACTGTTCGGGCTATTGGTTTGAGCTTCTCAGCAGT
>WLIC01000011.1 GCA_009702405.1 Actinomycetota bacterium | reverse complement strand
TTCAAGGTTGAAAGCAGAGGCTACTTCGCTTGCAGCAACTAAGTGACCGTTGTGAATCGGGTCAAAGGTTCCACCCATGACTCCAATACGGCGCTTATTGCTCAAAAGAGATTGCTTTCTTAGTGTGAGCTACCGTGAGAGTCTTTACCCTTGTGCTCGTGGCGGTTAGCCACATCACGGTAAGACCAGGTAACTAGAGCTAGAGCTAGGAAAATACCCATAGCAATAGCACCAAATACGAATGCAGGGAACGGATACTGAACGGTTGATTCAGCCATTGCTTCTAAATGCATCAATTTTTCTCCTATAAGTACTAAGTCAAATCTACCCTAGCGAGGCTTACTATGCCCTGCTCTGGCCACTGCCTCTTACTAGCCACTTGGTGCTAGTAAGTTCTGTAAGGCCCATAGGCCCTCTGGCGTGAAGCTTTTGTGTGGAAATACCCACTTCTGCCCCAAATCCGAACTCAGATCCATCAGTGAACCTGGTTGAAGCATTCACCATGACAACAGCTGAATCAACCTCAGCCAAGAACTGTTCAGCGTTAGCAGAGTCCTCAGTAATGATGCTCTCGGTATGAGCGGTTGAGTACTTGGCAATGTGTTCTAGAGCCTCATCAAAGCTAGCCACTACCTTCACAGATAGATCCAATGACAAGTACTCAGTTGCCCAGTCAGCTTCAGTTGCAGGCACTGCTTTAGGGAAGATGCCTAACACAGTCTCATCACCATGAATGGTCACACCGTTAGCAGCTAGATCTTCAAGAACAGGCAAGAGAATTCCTAGAGCGTCTTTGTGAACCAGAAGGGTCTCTAAAGAATTACACACCGAAGGTCTTTGAACTTTAGCGTTGGTAACAATTGATACTGCCATCTCTTGCTTAGCAGTTGCATCCAGGAATATATGCACGATGCCATCGCCTGTTTCAATTACAGGAACTTTAGATTCTTGAACAACTGTTTTGATTAGCGATGCTGATCCTCTTGGAATCAGAACATCAATCAATCCGGTTGCCTTCATCATCTCGGTAGCGCCATCACGGCCATACTCATCAACTGTTTGAACTGCATCTGGATTAAAGCCATTAGTTTCTAATGCATCCTTGAGAATCTTGACCAAGACCTTGTTTGTATTCTCTGCTGCTGTTCCGCCACGAAGAACAATGGCATTGCCAGTTTTTAGAGCCATGCCTGCAATATCTATGGTGACATTGGGTCTTGCCTCATAGATGGCACCGATAACACCAAAAGGGACACGAACCGCTTTGATGTGTAAACCGTTAGGTCTTTGAATGTCTCTAACTGTTTCACCGATTGGATCATTAAGTGCAATTAGTTCAGCTAAAGCGACCTTCAGTGAATCTATTCGTTCAGGGGTAAGGGTTAGTCGATCTTGCATTCCAACAGCCATCTCAAGCTGCTTTGCGGCAGCAAGATCTAACTTGTTGGCTTCTAGAATCTCTTGAGTTCTTTCAGTTAGTAAAACTGAAACAGTTTTTAGAACTTCGTTCTTTTGCTCTGTGGTTAGAAGCCCAAGTGAACGTGAAGCTGCCTTAGCTTTTTTGATTAGCTCAAGCGCAGACATTAGTTAGCATCCTTAGCTCTGAACCAGGTGCCAACTCTTTCACCCTGCAAGACTCTGTCGCAGTTACCGATAGAGGTAAGCAACACAGTTACTCCTGCTTCGGTAGCAACTCTGGCTGCACCTAATTTGGTTTCAGCACCACCGGTACCAACGTTTGAACCACTGCCACCAATCTTGATTGAAGACAAGTCATCTTCAGGTTCAACCCATTCAATCTTCTGCGCACCATCTTCTGTTGGTGGTCTGTCATAGAGAGCATCAACATCAGATAAGAGAACAAGTGCATCTGCCTCTAACAAAACAGCAACAAGAGCGGCTAAACGATCGTTGTCACCAAAACGAATTTCTTGGGTGGCAACTGTGTCGTTCTCATTCACAACAGGTATCACACCAAGTTCTAGCAATCTATTGATTGCCTCTTTGGCGTTAGTGCTGGTCTCTTCTTGTTCTAGGTCCCCTGCTGTTAGTAATACTTGACCAACCAGGTTATGGAATCTATCAAAGCTGTTTTGGTATCTAAGCATCAGTCTTGATTGACCGACAGATGCAAGAGCTTGGGATGTCGCTAGATCAGTCGGTTTAGATGTGAAATCAAGTAGTGGCATACCGGTTGCGATAGCGCCAGAGGTAACCAAGATAACTTCTTGATCGTTGCTCTTTACTTTGCTAATAGCCTCAACAAGAAGATCGAGGTTCTTTTCGTTCTCTCCTGTAATAGAAGAAGAACCAACCTTTACGACTATTCTTTTGGCTTTAGGGATGTCTCTGTGGTCTGAGAGTTTCATTCCTGAACCTCTTCACCTGCAGGTTTCGCATCAGGGTCTTGATCAGAACCTATTTCATAAGACTGAACTGGGTTACCTTCGGCAGCCATCTCTTGACGCATAGCGGCTCTAGCGTCCATCATCTCTTGGTATTCACGACGACGGTCAATGTTGGTTCTTCTCTCACGAAGATCAAGTCTTGGGTCGGTTCCACGAGGAGCAGCAATTAGTTCACCAGCAGATGAGATGGTTGGCTCCCAGTCGAAGATAACTCCATCGCCTGCACCGATAACTACGGTTGAACCTGCAACAGCACCTGCTTTTAGTAGTTCATCTTCAAGACCAAGCTTGGCTAGTCGATCACCTAGATAACCAACAGCTTCTTCGTTACCAAACATGGTTTGGGCAACCCAACGCTCAGGTTTAGCACCGATAACTCTGAATATCTCTTCGCCACTATAAGACTCTTTCTTCACGGTGAACTTAGAGTCTTCACGCTTAGAGTTCATCAAGTGAATACGAGGTTGAACAGGCTTACGAGCCTGCTCGTCACGGTGAACCTTAACTAGTTCTCCTAGAGCAAATAGCAGCTCTCTTAAGCCCTCACGAGCAACAGCAGAGATTAGGAAGACACGGTAACCACGAGCTTCTAGTTCAGGCTTCACAAACTCAGCAAGTTCACGGCCATCAGGAACGTCAATTTTGTTTAGAGCAATAAGTTGTGGTCGCTCGGTTAGCGGTAGTTCACCTTCTGGAACTTCGTAGAGTGCAAGCTCATTGAGAATCAGATCTAGATCGCTTATTGGATCTCTACCAGGCTCCAAAGTTGCACAGTCCAAAACATGCAGCAGAGCAGCACAGCGTTCAACGTGTCTTAGGAACTGAAGGCCAAGACCTTTACCTTCGCTAGCGCCCTCAATAAGACCTGGCACATCAGCAACTGTGAAACGAACGTCCCCCGACTGAACAACACCTAGGTTTGGATGCAAGGTAGTAAAAGGGTAATCAGCAATCTTAGGTTTTGCTGAAGAGATAGCTGCAATCAAAGATGACTTACCTGCAGATGGATAACCAACTAGAGCTACGTCAGCAACTGACTTGAGCTCAAGGATGACATCACCCTTCCAGCCTGGAACACCTAAAAGAGCAAAACCTGGAGCACGACGCTTAGAAGAAGAAAGAGCTGCGTTACCTAATCCGCCCTGACCACCTTCAGCAACGATTAGTTCAATGCCAGCTTCATTAAGGTCAGCAATTATCTTGCCATCGGCTGAACGAACAACAGTTCCGATTGGAACAGGAAGAACAACATCTTTACCGGTAGCACCGTTACGGAAATCTCCAGCACCATCGCCACCATCGCCACCAGATCTGTGTGGTGAGAAGTGGTAATCCAAAAGAGTAGTTACGTTTGCGTCAGCGATAAGTGAAATAGTTCCACCGTTACCACCATCAGCACCATCAGGACCAGCTAGTGGCTTGAACTTTTCACGCTTAACAGAAATACAACCATCGCCACCATTTCCGGCGCGCAGATGCAGAGTCACTTGGTCGACAAATGTAACCATGAGTAAATCCTTTCTGCTTAGTTAAACACAGAAGGCGAGCACATTGGCTCGCCTAACTGAGATAAAAGACTTAGTTCTTTTTACGAACCTTACGCCGCAACAACGATGTTTACGACTTTACGTCCGCCCTTTTCGCCGAACTCTACTGAACCAGCAGCTAGAGCGAACAGAGTGTCGTCCTTGCCACGGCCAACGTTGCGACCTGGGTGGAAGTGTGTGCCACGCTGACGAACGATGATTTCACCTGCGTTGACTTCTTGACCTGAGTAGCGCTTAACACCTAGACGCTGAGCGTTAGAGTCGCGACCGTTACGGGTTGAGGAAACACCTTTTTTGGATGCCATTTGCTAATCCTTACTTGATCTCTGTGACCTGAACACGGGTTAGGTCAGCGCGGAAACCCTGGCGCTTCTTGTAACCAGTCTTATTCTTGTACTTCTGGATAACGATCTTTGGACCACGAAGGTTACCTAGCACGGTTGCAGTTACCTTTACCTTTGCTAGTGCTTCAGCTTCGTGTGTGACTTTGTCACCATCAACCAGCAACAAAGCAGGTAGCACGATAGAGCCACCAGCCTGAGCCTTAAGACGGTCAAGCGTCACGATGGTGCCTACTGACACCTTTTCTTGGCGGCCACCCGCGCGGACTACTGCGTAAACCACAGATATACCCTTTGTTCGAAAAAATCTTGGATTTGGTTGCTCTTAGGGCAACAAGGTTCAATCTTAGCGTCCAAGTTGGCGCTGGTCAAACCTTATTGACCCTGTTTTTACTGCTCTTGGATTGCTCCTGGGGTGATCTCTCCCCCGCTGGATACTCTTCTGGACTTACGCTTAGGCTCACCAGAAGGTGTTGCCTCAGGTAGTGCATCCATTACAGTTTCCAGTGTTTTTGGGGCTGAATCGCTCATAACACTGCTGCTAGCAGCGATTTTAGACATCAGATTCTTAGCTTCTTCAGCCTTTTCAGCGGTAACAACCTTGGCTGGCTCTACCCTTGGCTTGCGCTCTTGGGAGTCTTCCTTAAGGGCTTGGTTGTCCCGATTGCCCTTGTTTTTACCCTTGTTGTTCTTGTTTTTGTTGTTGTTTTGCTTTTGTGGACGGTCATCATCCTCAATGTGCTTGTTCTTCAAAACAGGCTCATGGTGAACGATGAGTCCTCGACCAGCACAAACTTCACAAGGCTCGCTAAAGGCTTCAAGAAGACCAATACCTATCTTCTTACGAGTCATCTGAACTAGTCCAAGGGATGTAACTTCAGCTACCTGGTGCTTGGTTCTATCTCTAGAGAGGCATTCCATGACTCTTCTAAGCACTAGATCACGGTTGGACTCTAAGACCATGTCAATAAAGTCAACAACGATGATTCCACCGATATCACGAAGACGTAGCTGTCTAACGATTTCTTCAGCTGCTTCCAAGTTGTTCTTGGTAACAGTCTCTTCAAGGTTTCCACCTGAACCGATGAACTTACCGGTGTTCACATCCACAACAGTCATAGCTTCAGTTCTATCGATAACCAGAGATCCACCAGAAGGCAGGTAAACCTTGCGGTCTAGTGCCTTGATGATCTGCTCGTTGATTCTGAAGTGGTCAAACGCATCGCCAGTTCCAGAGAATCTCTCAACACGCTCTAGTAGATCTGGTGCAACATCCTTTAGATATCCTTCGATGGTTGCGAAAGGAACATCGCCATCAATGATCATCTTCTGGAAGTCTTCATTGAAGACATCTCTAACAATCTTGATAAGCAAATCAGGTTCACTACTTAGTAGTGCTGGTGGTGTTGAGATTTCAGCGTTACGGCTAATCTCTTCCCACTGAATCTGCAATCTTTGAACATCTTCTGTTAGTTGCTCTTCGGTAGCACCTTCAGCTGCTGTTCTAACAATTACTCCCGCATCTGCCGGCAAGATCTCTTTCAAGATCTTCTTCAGTCTCGTGCGCTCTGATTCAGGAAGTTTGCGGCTAATACCGTTCATGTTGCCGTTAGGAACATAAACCAGGTAACGACCAGGAAGTGAAACCTGTGAAGTTAGACGAGCACCTTTTTGACCAACTGGGTCTTTAGTTACCTGAACTAGAACCTTGTCTCCAGATTTAAGCGCAAGCTCAATCTTTCTTGGCTGGTTACCAACCTCTGCTAATTCCCAGTCAACTTCACCGGAATACAACACAGCGTTACGTCCACGACCAATGTCAACGAAAGCTGCTTCCATCGAAGGCAAAACGTTTTGAACTTTGCCTAAGTAAACATTTCCAATCAAAGATGTGTCTTGGGCTTTAGCAACATAGTGCTCAACCAAGATCTTGTCTTCAAGAACACCAATCTGAATCTTGTCGTCCTTGCTTCTAACAACCATGATGCGGTCAACTGCTTCACGACGAGCTAAGAACTCTGATTCGGTAATACGGTTAGATCTTCTACCTGAATCTCTACCATCACGTCTTCTTTGCTTCTTAGCTTCAAGACGAGTTGAACCTTTAACTCTGGTTGGTTCGTTGCTAGGAGCTTTAGGTTCTCTAGGGGTTCTAACCTTGACCACTACGTTCGGTGGTAATTCACCTTCAACAGCTTCACCTGAACGACGACGTGAACGAACACGACGGTGTGAACCATCTGCGTTAGTGTCATCGTTTTCAACGATCTTGCCGCGCTTCTTATCAATCTTTGGAGTTGGCAGATCAGGTGCCTGGAAGATAAGTGAGATGCCAGAAGCAGCTATCGGTGCTTTGGTCTCAGCTTCTTCTTTTTCTTGAGGCTTTTTAGCCTTAGCTGGCTTTTCAGCTTTAACTGGCTCAGTGGTCTCGACCTCTGCTTTACCGCGCTTACGAGGTTGCTTCTGAGGGGTAATTTCTACTTGTTCTTCAGTTACAGATTGCTCTGTGTTCTTTTTCTTCACCATTTAAGGTGCTCCATGCCCGGTAAAAGCCCTAGGCCACACTCACTTGGGCTTTCGCCTAAAATCTCTCGTTATTCACGGTTGTGAACAACTAAACCTAATATCGCGAGGTACAAATCCCGTGACCACTTGTAACTGCCCGATGGGTCTTACGTAAAAGTGTCTAAAGTACCTGCTAAACCTTTGTTTATCTCTGTGTGGTCGAGATGAACTACTTTCAGTATGGCACGAATACCCCTAAAAGTCAGTAGCCAAAGGTGCCATACTTGACCTGTGAGCGAACAAAACAGCGTAAACACAGGGATTAACGCCCCTAAATCACTAGCTTGGACCATGATCGTTTTCGGTCTTATCGGCTGGATTGGGGCCTTTGCCCTGACCCTGGAGCGCTTCCATGTGGCAGCCAACCCTGATGCAGTTCTTGGCTGCGATCTAAACGTTTTCATTTCCTGCAAGTCTGTGATGCTCACCCCAACAGCTAGATTGTTTGGTTTCCCTAACTCACTTATTGGTCTAGCTGCATTTATGGCACCAATCATTGTTGGCTTTGCAATTCTTGCTGGAGCTAAGTTTGCGATGTGGTTCTGGAGACTATTCCTAGTTGGAAATACTCTTGGCTTTATTTTTGTTTTGTTCTTGTTCAGTCAGTCACTGTTTGTAATCAACGTGCTTTGCCCTTACTGCATGGTTGCATGGGCTGGAATGATTCCGATCTTCTGGCACCTGTTCTTATTCAGCGCGAAAGAAGACATTGTGCCAATGCCTATTAGAACCACTTCATTCTGGGATTGGGCAGCAGCTAGACCTTGGAGAATCACCTTGGTTTTTGAATTACTAATCATCCTTGCCATCGTGATTAGATTCTGGGCTAATTGGGGCCCAACTTTTAGAAAGCTTGGTTGGTTCTAAAACCAAAGAGCAAGTTCACGGTTAGCAGATTCAACTGAATCTGAACCATGAACAAGGTTCTGCTGAACCTTTAGACCCCAGTCACGACCAAGATCTCCTCTGATAGTTCCAGGTAGTGCAACTGTTGGAGCTGTAGCTCCTGCTAATGCTCTGAAACCTTCGATAACTCTGTTGCCTTCGACTCTTAGAGCAACAACATCACCAGATGCCATGAATTCAACTAGAGGCTCATAAAAAGGCTTACCCTCGTGCTCTGCATAGTGAGCGGCAAGTAATTCTCTTGAAGGAGTTAATTTCTTCACATCAGAAATAACATAGCCTTTAGCTTCAATGCGTCTGATGATTTCACCAATGAGGTTGCGCTTAACGCCATCTGGCTTGATAAGTACCAGTGTTTGTTCAGACATTATTTACTCTCCTTGGATTCAACTGTTATT
This sequence comes from Actinomycetota bacterium, assembly GCA_009702405.1. Next base: position 758 of record WLIC01000011.1, on the reverse strand, counting down.
TCAAAGGTATCAACACTTTCACGTGCTTTACGTGCAAGGTCAATGGTGGCTCCGGCAATCATTGCCCAAGCCCAGAGACTTACGAAGATAACTGAGACGATAATCATCCAGAAATCAACATAGAAAGAAATCACAAATAGAACTAGTTGCAAGAACCAGCCAAACCAGTAAGACCCCTTCTTACCCAAATAGCCAGGGGTCAAAATCATGACTGCTGAGAAGCTCAAACCAATAGCCCAAACAGTAGGGGCAGGAGCTACCTTCAAACCAAAGGCAACTAAAGTTCCAAAGAACACCACGAAGGCTTCAAAAGCTAAAACCATTGACCCGAGTGTTCTTCTTACTGAACGATTAGACATCTGCATCCTCCTGGATTTGTCTGAACTTGAGAACATCACCGATAAGGCTGATGGAACCCGTAACAACAATTGTCGCATTAGGAGTTGGTGGCAGCTTCGCTTCAGCAAGCGAGAGTGCATCTCTGAAATCCTCTGCAACAGTTACTCGTTCATCACCAAAGATCTCTCTTGCTGTAACAGCAAGAACTTCAACATCATGAGCTCTAACACTGGTGCTCTTAGTAATAACTACTTCAGCTAAGTCCGGCTCAAGAGCACTAAAGATACCGATGGCATCTTTATCGTTCAACACAGACATAACTGCAACGGTGTGAGGTAAACCAAACGAGTTCTCTAGAGCACTCGCAAGAGATGCTGCACCGTGAGGGTTATGTGCTGCATCCAAGATGATTCTTGGCT
>WLIC01000109.1 GCA_009702405.1 Actinomycetota bacterium | reverse complement strand
TAAACCGCTCAAACGGCGAAAGATTCGACATGTCGAACTCCATTCATTAATTGCTAAATGGGGACGACAATGGCCCGCTAATAGGGATTTAGAGTATTTACTCTTGGTCTGAAGACTCTTTAGATTCTACCTCAGGGGTTGCTTTCTTAGAAGCCTTTACAGGCTGAGGCCTAGCGCTGCGACCTGGCAGATAGCCAGTCTCTTCAACGCCAGTGTGCCTTGCATACTGGATTCTAAGGAGTGCTAGCCCTATTAGGAAGGCTATAACTGCTGACCACTGGTTAGTTCTAAGGCCTAGGAAGACATCGCTTGGATCTAGGCGAATACCTTCAATGAAGAAGCGTCCTAGTGAGTACCACATTAGATAGGCAGCGAACATGCGGCCCCATCGGAGGTTGAATCTGCTCTCTAGAAGAAGCAATACTGCAATTCCTAGGAGTGACCAAAGTGATTCGTAAAGGAATGTTGGGTGGAACAGGATTCCCTCAGGAAGCCCATTTGGATAATTCGGGTTTGCCCATGGAATCTCTAATCCCCAAGGCAAATCTGTTGGTTCACCAAAAAGTTCGTTGTTGAAGAAGTTACCCCAACGGCCTAAAGCTTGAGCTGCAAGAAGGCCTGGAACTAAAGCATCGGCAAAGCTTAGAAATCTAATACCAGCTGAAGTAATTCGAAGTTTCTTTAGATCAACTTGACATGCAATGTAAGCGCCTAAAGTACCAAAGATAAGTGCGCCATAGATTGCAAGGCCACCCTCCCAGAGCTTGAACATAGCTGTCCAGTCTCTACCAGGACCGAAGTAATCATTAGCGTGAGTAAAAACGTGGAATAGACGTCCACCCACTATTCCAAAAGGAACTGCCCAGATTGCGATGTCTATTGCAAGACCAGCTTCCATGCCTCGGGCTTTCATACGGCCTGAGGTCACTATGGTCGCTACAACAATTCCAGCCAGGATGAATAAAGCGTAGAAGTGAATGGTTACTGGTCCAAGCTCAAAGGAGCTAATAGTAGGTGAAGGGATCGAATTGATAAAGTTCATGGTTCTACTTACCAGCTTTCAGTTCATGGACAACTTTTCTCAAAGCGTCTATACCGCCATCGCGGTAGGCCTTTATAAACACACTTCCAACGATAGCCCCATCTGCATATGAGTTGACCTCATTTACCTGGTCAGAAGTTGATATACCTATGCCAACACAGACAGGAACCTGCGTTCCAGTGGCTTTCACACCGGAAACAACAGCTCTCGCCTTAGCATCCAGGTCTTCCCTAGCTCCGGTTATGCCCATGGTTGAAACTGCATAGATGAAACCTCTAGAAACCTGAGCTACCTGCTCTAGTCTCTTAGCCGAAGATGAAGGAGTCGCTAAGAAAACACGCTCTAATTCAAGTTCATCTGAGATGGCTAGCCAGTCACTCGCTTCATCTGGAATCAAATCAGGAGTGATTAAGCCTGAAGCACCAGCAGCTTTTAGATCTTCTGCGAAACGTCTCACGCCATATTGCAGGATTGGGTTCCAATAACTCATAACTAGAACTGGTGTTGAAACCTGAGAAGTAATTGCCTTAAGGGTTTCGAAGAAATTACTCAGCTTGAAACCATTAGCCAGAGCTTGTTCAGTTGCGACCTGAATAACCAAACCATCCATCACTGGATCTGAGTAAGGCACTCCAAGTTCCAAAACATCGATACCTTCGTCACACATTGCAACACATGCTGCCACTGACTCTTCAGCAGTTGGGTAACCTGCTGGGAAGTAACCGACCAATGCAGGCTCATTGCGGCTAGCAAGATCCGTTAGAACAGCTTGAGCACTCATTTTTCTGAGCCTAAGAAGCCAAAGTATTTGCCTACAGTTTCCATGTCTTTATCGCCACGACCGCTTAGGTTAATCAAGATAGAGCTACCGCTAGGTAGTTCTGAGCCGTGTTTGATGACACCTGCTAATGCGTGTGCAGTTTCGATCGCAGGGATAATTCCCTCAGTTTGTGATAGCGCCTTCAGTGCCTGCATAGCCTCATCATCAGAGATACCGAAGTATTGTGCTCTGTTAAGGTCCTTTAGCCAAGAGTGCTCTGGTCCAACGCCAGGGTAATCAAGACCTGCCGAGATTGAATGCGATTCAACTGTCTGGCCGTCTTCGTCTTGAAGCATGTAACTCTTCGCTCCGTGCAAGACGCCAACTTTACCTTTGCTCAAGGTGGCAGCGTGCTTGAGGGTATTCATACCTTCGCCGGCAGCCTCGAAGCCCCAGAGTTTTACTGCATCATCATCTAGGAATGCGTGGAAAAGTCCGATCGCGTTTGAACCTCCACCAACACATGCTGCAACAACGTCAGGTAAGAAGCCATAGTCAGAAAGCATTTGCTCTCTAGCTTCAGTTCCGATCACAGAATGGAAATCACGAACCATGGTTGGGAAAGGATGTGGCCCAGCAACTGTTCCAAGCAGGTAATGAGTGTTCTCTACGTTAGTAACCCAATCGCGCAAAGCTTCGTTGATAGCGTCTTTCAATGTTCTAGACCCTGTTGTCACAGGAATAACCTCTGCACCGAGCAATTTCATTCTTGCCACGTTAAGTGCCTGACGCTCTGTGTCAACTTCACCCATGTAGACAACACATTCAAGTCCGAATAGAGCTGCCGCAGTTGCACTGGCAACACCGTGCTGACCTGCTCCAGTTTCTGCAATGATTCGAGTCTTACCCATGCGCTTGGTTAGGAGTGCTTGACCAATAACGTTATTGATTTTGTGAGAACCAGTGTGGTTAAGGTCTTCTCGCTTTAGGAAAACTCTGATGTCTCCTGCAAGAGCTGCGAACTTAGGAACTTCAGTGATGATTGAAGGTCTGCCAACATAGCTCTTGTTAAGTTCATCTAACTCTTTGATGAAGGCGGGATCTGATTTGGCCGTGTTGTATGTTGCTTCTAACTCGTCTAGGGCCGCGATAAGAGATTCAGGTACGAAGCGACCGCCATACTCACCGAAGTATGGGCCGTTTTGGGCTTTGAGAGAGTTATTTTCAGACATTATCTAAAGTCTAATCTTTGTAACAGATGTAAATTCACTAAGCAGTTGTGCTGCATCCCCAGTTACCAGGGCTTCTCCTACCAGAACGCAGTCTGCACCTGCTTTGGCATAGGCAATCACATCATCGAGGTTTCTAACAGCGGACTCAGCGACAGCTATTGCATCTCTTGGAAGCAGGTCAACCAAGGTTGCGAAAAGTTCGCGATCGGTTTCGAAGGTGGAAAGGTCTCTGGCATTGATTCCGATCATGTTTGCACCGGTGTCGATTGCTCTATGAACTTCCTCTTTGTTATGTGTTTCAACAAATGGAGTCATACCTAACGACTCAACAAATCTCACCAAGTGCTGCAAAGTGGCTTGATCAAGCCCCGCAACAATGAGAAGTGCGATGTCTGCCCCAGCAACTCTCGCTTCTAGTACTTGCTGTTCGATTGCAATGAAGTCTTTACGCAGGATAGGAACGGAGACAGCTTGCCTAACCTGAGCAAGGTCACTGAGGTTCCCCTTGAACTTTCGTTCCTCAGTTAACACACTGATAGCAGCAGCTCCTGCTGCTTCATAGGTTCTAGCCAATTCTGCCGGGTTAGCTATTTCTGCCAGGAAGCCTTTTGAAGGACTTGCACGCTTGATTTCAGCGATCACGTTGATTGTATTTCCAGCAGAAAGAATGCTGATCGTATCCAGCGCCGATGCTTGGGCTTCTGCCGCTACAGCTAGGTCGGCTAATGAATATTTCGCAAGACGAGATTCTGCGTCGGATAACGCGCCGGCGTAGAGATCTTCAAGCATTTATTTAC
>WLIC01000108.1 GCA_009702405.1 Actinomycetota bacterium | reverse complement strand
AGTGGGCATCAGTTACAGGTTCAACTAGAGTCTCTTCGATTGGAGTTGCTCCGCTTGAACTACGTCGGTAGTTCTCCAAGGCTTTGAGAGCTTCAGGTGATCCCTCGTTTTCCATTTGTGTTATCCACTGGGCTAGCTCAGCGTCCTCTTGGGCACGCAATTGTTCTTGGGCTACCAACAGCACCATGACCGCCTCTATACCGCTGTGTGAGGAGGTGGCTAGATTTACGCGGGCAGCAAGTTCTTCGTCGCTAAGGGACTTACGAACTGGTGGCTGATAACTGGATTCCATAGGCAAATCCTACCGCCGAGGCAATATCCATGCCTCTAGGCGGAGGTAGTCGAAAAGTGGGCCCTACCGGGCTCGAACCGATGACATCCACGGTGTAAGCGTGGCGCTCTACCAACTGAGCTAAAGGCCCGACTCTTGACTGCAGCGCCAAGTGGCGCTTAGAAAACTATACCGCAGGCTAGGCGTTCAAAGAAGCTAGAGCGCGATCGTATTCATCTAATGATCGTGCTTGGCCAGGGGCGGTGATGAATTTAGCTACTAAAACCCCGTCTTTATTGATGACAAAGGTTCCACGGTTAGCGATTCCATGCTCTTCAAGAAATACTTCATAATCTTTGGCAACCTGCCCGTGCGGCCAGAAATCCGCCAAAACAGAGAATTTGTAGCCCTCATGTTCAGCAAAAACCTTCTGCACAAACTTGCTATCGACCGAAATTGCTAGCAATTCAACCTTATTTGACTCAAATCTTGCGAAATTGTCTCTAATCTCGCAAAGTTCTCCGGTGCAGACACCTGAGAAAGATAGAGGGTAGAAAACCAACACAACAGGCTTAGAGCCTCTGAATTGTGAAAGGGTGACTGTTTCACCGTATTGGTTGACGAGGCTGAAATCTGGGGCTAGATCGCCGATAAGCAAAGACATTGAAACTCCTTTAGATAGGTTCGGGCTAATCCAAGAAAGCCCTCATAACAAACCCTAAACTTATAAGAGGCTCTAACAGGGCCACGCCATACATTTTGTGTCCAAAGTCGCCATAAATGCCTTTCGACCCTAAAGAACCGAAACGAGGATTCGTTGTCCGTTAACAATCAGGACGCTTTCGCAAGCAGTAACCCAGACCAAGATCCAGAAGAGACTAGGGAGTGGCTTGAGTCACTCGATGCTGTAGCTAGAGTTCACGGTCGCAACCGTGCTCGCGAAATCATGTTGAACCTTCTTCGTCGTTCTCACGAACTTCAACTTAACGTTCCATCTATTCCAACCACCGACTACATCAACACAATTGCGACCTCTGATGAACCAGAGTTCCCGGGCGATGAAACAATCGAAAGAACTTACCGCGCATGGATGCGCTGGAACGCAGCTATCTTGGTGCACCGAGCACAGCGTCCTGGTATTGCAGTTGGTGGACACATCTCAACTTTCGCGTCCTCTGCTTCTTTGTATGAAGTTGGTTTCAACCACTTCTTCAAAGGTCAGGATCACCCATCAGGTGGAGATCAAATATTTATCCAAGGTCACGCAAGCCCTGGCCCTTACGCTAGAGCTTTCCTCGAAGGCCGACTAAGCGAAGATCAGCTAAACGGTTTCAGACAAGAGAAGTCGCACGCTGGTGGTGGACTATCTTCTTACCCGCACCCACGTTTGATGCCAGAGTTCTGGCAGTTCCCAACCGTGTCTATGGGTATTGGTCCAATCAACGCTATCTACCAAGCACAGTTCAACCGTTACCTTGCTGGCAGAAACTTTAGAGACACTGCAGATCAGCACGTCTGGGCTTTCCTCGGCGATGGTGAATTAGATGAGGTTGAATCTCGCGGTGCATTGCAGCTTGCTGCTAACGACGGTTTAGATAACTTAACTTTCGTTGTGAACTGTAACCTGCAAAGACTTGATGGTCCTGTTCGCGGTAACGGGAAAATTATTCAGGAACTTGAATCCTTCTTCCGCGGTGCTGGTTGGAATGTAATCAAGGTTGTTTGGGGTCGTGAATGGGATTCACTTCTAGCTAGCGACTCTGATGGCGCACTTGTAAACCTTATGAACCAGACACCTGATGGTGACTTCCAGACATACAAAACTATGGATGGTGGCTTCATTAGAGAGAACTTCTTCGGACGTGATCCAAGAACAGCAAAACTAGTTGAGTCAATGACTGACGAACAGATCTGGACACTAAAGCGTGGTGGCCACGACTACCGAAAGATTTATGCAGCTTATGCAGCAGCTCTTGCTCACAAAGGTCAGCCAACAGTTATCTTGGCTAAGACCATCAAGGGTTACGGTCTTGGTAAATCATTTGAAGGTAGAAATGCTACTCACCAAATGAAGAAACTCACTTTGGAAAACCTAAAGTCATTCAGAGATGACCTGAACATTCCAATCTCGGATGCCCAGCTCGAAGCTGATCCATACCAACCTCCTTATTACCGTCCAGCTCCTGGAACCCCTGAGATCGATTACATGCATGAACGTCGCAAGGCTCTTGGTGGTTACCTTCCAGAGCGTCGCAACAAATATGTTTCGTTCGCACTTCCTGAAGAAAAGGTCTGGGATGTTGCTAAGGGTGGATCTGGAACTCAAGAAGTTGCCACCACTATGGCTTTCGTGCGCCTACTAAAAGATCTGCTGCGCACACCTGAACTTGGTCCAAGAATTGTTCCAATCATTCCTGATGAAGCAAGAACTTTTGGTATGGATGCATTCTTCCCTACTGCAAAGATTTACAACCCAAGAGGGCAGCACTACATTTCAGTTGACCGCGACTTACTTCTTTCATATAAGGAGAGCGAAGCAGGTCAGATTCTTCACACCGGAATTAACGAAGCTGGATCAGTAGCAGCTTTCACTGCTGTTGCAACATCGTATGCAACTCAGGGCCAGCCAATGATTCCGTTCTACGTGTTCTATTCCATGTTCGGATTCCAGAGAACTGCAGATGCTATTTGGGCTGCAACAGACCAACTATCTCGCGGCTTCATGATTGGTGCCACAGCTGGTCGAACCACTCTTACCGGAGAAGGTCTGCAGCATGCTGATGGTCACTCGCCTATCCTTGCTGCGACCAACACAGGTGTAATCACCTATGACCCTGCTTACGGATACGAAATCGGACACATCATCAAATCCGGTATCGAGAGAATGTATGGCGGAACTCATCCAGATCCAAACGTGATTTATTACATCACCGTATACAACGAGCCAATCATTCACCCAGCAGAACCTGAAAACGTTGACGTTGAAGGAATCACTAGAGGTATTCACCGCATCAGCGTGGGTCAAGGTGCTGGTAAGAAAGCTCAGATCTTGGCTTCTGGTGTTGCAGTTCCTTGGGCTTACGAAGCTCAGCAACTGTTGCTAGAAGACTGGAACATTTCAGCTGATATCTGGTCCGTTACATCTTGGAGCGAACTACGTAGAGATGCTCTTGCTTGTGATGAGCAGAAGTTCCTCTATCCAAATGAGGTTGCGCCACTTCCATATCTAACTAACAAGTTGGCAGGTTCACCTGGTCCATTCATTGGTGTTAGCGATTACATGCATCAGGTAACTGATCAGATTCGTAAATGGATTCCAGGCGAGTATGCGACTCTAGGTGCTGATGGTTTTGGTTTCTCAGATACCAGAGCAGCAGCTAGACGTGCATTCAAAATTGATGGACCTTCGATTGTTGTTCGTGTTCTTGAACAGCTGGCCTCTCGTGGCGATGTTGCACCACATATCCCTCAGTTAGCTATCGATAAGTATCGTCTGCTAGATGTCACTGCAGGATCATCGGGTAACTCAGGTGGAGACGCCTAAAGCATGCTAGCTATCCTTTGTCCAGGTCAAGGATCACAAAAGCCAGGGTTCATGAACCCTTGGTTCGAAATACCT
>WLIC01000107.1 GCA_009702405.1 Actinomycetota bacterium | reverse complement strand
TTCTTCCTAAGAATGGCTTTCTATTCGGGTCACTCCAGAAGCAAAGACAGTGGTCAGCTAGCTCTTATCCTCATGGCTTTCGGAGTTGTTGCCTGGATTGTTGCTGCTCTTATAGGTCCTATTGTTAGCGCTGCCGTTTCAAGACAGCGAGAATATCTAGCTGATGCATCAGGAGCTGAAATCACTCGTTTCCCTGATGGCCTAGCATCTGCCTTAGACAAGCTAAAGCAATACGGCAGACCAATGAGAAGAGCCTCTAGCTCTATGGCTCACATGTATATCAGTGATCCTGTAAAGCCTTCTGTTGCAGAGAGATTGTTCTCAACTCACCCTCCACTAGATAAGCGAATCGCTCGTCTAAATGAGATGGGTTCGAAGTTCTAGTCTTTAACTGAATAGGAATCTAAATAGAGGTCAGTTCGAATATTTTTTATGCCTTTGTTGACATAGAACTTTTTTAGCTTCTTGTGAGTCGAAACCACCTGAGGATCTTTCAAAGCTAATGCGATTACTGCAGCCTTGTTCTCTGAGAAGTAGTCCTGCATCGCAACTTTGTTTGGCTCAGCAATTGCAGCGAATTTCATTATTGGTATCGCACGTAGGCCCAACCAAAGTATTTCAAGGAACCAAACCCCAACTGCAATCAGAACCACAAGCAGCATATCCGCTTTCATGATTGCTCCAGCAACAATTAGAGCGACCGGAAGTAGCGGTGAAAGAAAAAGGAGTCTGAAAGCCCTAGGAAAATAAATTAGTTGAAGTTTTGCAAATGTTAGTGCCAGTTCTTCAGCGGGTTTTCCGAGTAACTCCGGGTGCTTTGCCCTGTATGCCTTTTCAAACAACCAAGCTATTAATCCGAAAACTATTTCTGCAATGAGTTCCATACTTAGTTACCCCCTCACTTACGATTGCTGTAGTTTTGCCAGTATATCCCAATTGGCATAAGTATGTCCTTGGCATTCCATGATTGAAATCATTTGATAACACTGCTATTTTGAGATTACTTATTAGTTAGGGGAAATCGTGTTAGAACAAAGATTCCAAGAAGAATTGATTCGTTGGGAGGAACAACTCAAGGTTAGAAACGAACACGGTGATCGTTTAGATCAGCCTAGACAAGTTGAGCACTTTGCTTATTTCCGTAAACTCAATGCCGCTAAGAAGGTAGCGGAAGACCTAAGCACTATTGGCTATGAAGTTGAAGTAACTAAAAGAGGTCTATTTAAAGTGAGCCTTCTAGCAACTAGAGAAGACGCACTAGATGAACACTTCGTTCAAGCCTTCAAAGCAGTCTTGTTTGTGGTTGAAGGTAATGGCGGAGAGTATGACGGGTTTGGCGCAGAGGTTATCGAGTAATAACTCAAAGGCTAGATACTAAAGTTCCCTTTACTCTTCACTTGAATGCCTTCGAGCCCCTGCCAATTTCTAATTTCAATTAAGTGTTTTGTCACTGCTTTGCTTGATACTTGAACTTCTTTTTCCGATAAGTCTTTCTCATGCCAAGCAGACTGAACTAGAAGAGTCTTATTCTGTCTATCTGACTTGAGGTCAATTCGAGCTATCAACTTATCTTTATGAAGTGTTGGCAAGCTGTAATAACCATAGATTCGTTTAGGCTCTGGTGTGTAAATCTCGATCTTGTAATCGAAGTTGAAGATTCTTAGAGCTCGTTCTCTTTGCCAGGTTAGCGGGTCAAAGGGGGAGAGCACTGTGGTGAGTGTCGGCTTTATCTCTTTGAAGTTGTAATCAATAAAATCTTTATGAATAAAGGCTTTATCTTTCCAGTTCTCAACTATTACTTCTTGGATTACTCCTTGTTCAAGAAGTAAAGAAAGTATTGGCTTTACTTCACTCGTGTTTTGACAATAAACATTGGCGATGTCTTTGATGGTGCCGACACCCATAAGTCTTGAAGCATTAGAGATAAGAAGTTCTTGGGCTTTGATGTGATCAACGCTCTTGTTGAGAATCTTCTTTGGTAAAACTTGTTCCGGAAGAGCATAGATTCTGCTGAAGTTGGTTCTACCAGCAGCTATTAGTTCACCTTGGAAGATCATTCTCTCTAAGGATCTCTTCACGTTACTCCAGCCCCACCAAGAACCCTTTCTTGTGTTCTCCTCATGTTCGAACTGACTAGATGTCATAGGCCCGTTAGCTCTAAGTTCTGCTTTGATCCAATCAATCAGCTTCTTGTTTTCTTTTTCAAAACTGTCTGGTTTTGCTGCTCTATCTCGATACCACTGCATGCGCCAGTCAAAGAGGGGAAAGTCTTCAGTTTTGATAAAGCTAGCTTGATGAGCCCAATACTCGATCAGGGTGGGGTTCTTACCTCCGGTTAGAGAATCAAGTTCATTCTTGTCAAAGGCACCGAGTCTTGAGAATAGGGGCATGTAATGAGCTCGTTCAAAGACATTGACGCTATCGATCTGCAGCATGCCAAAGCGTGTGATGACATCCAGGACGCTCTTGTCCTGTCTGCTATCTAGACCACAGGCATAAAGGGCTAGCAGCCTGGCTTCTTTGGCGCTCAGCGAATCGGTCAATGTGCTCTCAACTCTCGTATCTCAAACTAAACTCTAATAAATAGTCAAGTGAGGTTTTTGTGCCAAATACAACTCCGGTGGTGACACCGACCCTAGAAGATTTTGAAGTTGCGGAAGCTAATGTTTCGGTGATTATCAAGGAAACTCCGCTATTACACAGCAGTTACCTATCTGAACTAACCGGTGGTCAGGTCTATCTAAAGGCTGAGAACCTGCAAAGAACTGGTGCTTATAAGGTTCGTGGTGCCTATAACCGAATGTCTAAGCTCAGCGCTCAAGAGCGTAAGCGTGGTGTGGTGGCAGCTAGTGCTGGTAACCATGCTCAGGGTGTTGCTTTGGCTGCATCAAAACTTGGCATCAAAGCAACTATCTTTATGCCGATCGGTGCATCTTTACCTAAGGTTCAGGCGACTAAGGGTTATGGGGCGGACGTTGTTCTAACCGGTGCCACCTTCGCTGAATGTTTGAAAGCGGCTCAAGAGTTCTCAGCTAAGAAGAATGCTGTCTTTATTCCACCGTTTGATCACATCGATGTTGTCATCGGTCAGGGAACTGTTGGTTTAGAGATCATGAAAGAAATGCCTGATGTTGACAACATTGTTGTTGCTATCGGTGGTGGTGGACTAGCTGCTGGTGTTGCTGTTGCGGCTAAGTTATCAGCCAAGGCTAACGGTAGAAAAGTTAAGGTTTACGGTGTTCAGTCAGAGCATGCTGCTCCTTATGTTGTTTCTCTCAAAAAGGGAAAGCTAACTGAAGTTGCCATTACCCCAACTATCGCTGACGGTATTGCTGTTTCTAAACCAGGTCGTGTTCCTTTTGAACTAATCAAGAAGCACATGGACAAAGTGGTTACTGTTTCGGAAAACGAAATTGCTAAAGCAATTCTTGTTTTACTTGAAAGAGCTAAACAGGTTGTTGAGCCTGCAGGTGCTGTTGGTGTTGCTGCATTGATTTCAGAGAAGCTGAAACTAAAGGGTAAGACTGTTGTAATTCTCTCTGGTGGAAACATGGATCCATTGTTGCTGCAGAGAGTAGTAAGACATGGTCTTGCTGCTGCTGAACGTTACACAACTATCTCTGTGATGCTTCCTGACCGTCCAGGTCAGCTAGCTCTAACTGCAGCAGTTATTGCTAAGGCAAATGCAAACGTTGTTGAGGTTTTACACACTAGACATGGTCTGGGGCTCAAGATCTCTGAAGTTGAACTTAATCTTTCAGTTGAAACTTCTGGCCATGAACACACACTAGAAGTTCTAAAAGCTCTAACCGATGCAGGTTTGAAGCCAAGAATTATTGAAGCCCGCGAAGACTAACCTTCGAAGTGTGTAACAGCGACAATCTTGACTGTTAGA
>WLIC01000106.1 GCA_009702405.1 Actinomycetota bacterium | reverse complement strand
TTGATTGAACACTGGTTGGGTGAAGAAATCATCTCTGCAACCGAGATTGATAATCGCTAATGGAATACGAAGCAGATGAAATCCTTGATGCTCTAGATGAGCAGCAAAGAGACGCAGCTCAATCACTCTTAGGTCCAACAGTTATCTTGGCTGGTGCAGGAACCGGTAAAACAAGAACAATTACTCATCGCATTGCCTATGGAATTCTTCGCGGAGATTTCTCTGAACATCGAGTTATGGCTTTGACATACACAAACAAAGCCGCTGGTGAGTTGCGGTCAAGACTTCGACAGCTTGGTGTTCATCAGGTGAATGCAAAGACTTTTCACGCTGCAGCTTTAGCTCAACTGGAATACTTCTGGCGTGAGTTCTTTGGTATTGAAGCTCCTAGAGTTTTGGAATCTAAATCAAGAGCAATAGGCCAAGCAGCTGAATCACTAAAAATAAGACTTGACCCAAACAGCATTCGTGATCTTGCTGCAGAGATAGAGTGGCGCAAATACTCGATGCTCTCCCTCGAAGGTTATGCGGAAAGAATGTCTAACCGGCCAGTGATCGCAGGTCTTTCGCCGATACGAGGTTATGAGATTCAAGTTGCCTACGAGGATGCAAAGGTAAAGGCTAAACAGATTGACTGGGAGGATGTCCTCTTACTTTGCACTGGCATGCTTCGAGCAGAACCTCGCGCTCTAGCTCACGTTCATCAGCAGTATCGATTCTTCACAGTTGATGAGTATCAGGACATTTCACCGCTGCAGCAAGAATTACTTGATACCTGGCTAGGCGATAGAAGCGATCTCTGTGTGGTGGGAGACCCTAACCAAACCATTTACTCTTTCACTGGTGCAAGTGCTACATATCTAGAGAACTTTGAATCAAGGTATCCAGGGGCTAATGTAATCTCTCTTACCAAGAACTACCGGTCTACTCCTGAAATTATCAGCGTTGCTAATGCGCTTCGAGGAAATAAGAACTATTCACCGCTTGAAGCAGTTAGACCAAGTGGTTTGGAACCTCAGGTGCAATCCTTTGCAGATAGAGCAGGGGAGTGTGCTTGGGTGGCGAGTCAAATCAAAGACGCACTATCTAAGGGAGTAAAGGCATCTCAGATTGCTGTGCTGTATCGAATCAACGGCCAGTCAGAACATATCGAAAAAGCTTTAGCTGATGCAGCCGTTGAGTATCAGGTTCGTGGAGGTCAAAGGTATTTCAATAGACCTGAAATCATGTCTGCGGTGAGACTGGTACGAGCAGAAGCTATGAACCCAACAAGTAAGTCTCTTTACGAAAGTGTTTCAGCAATCGCTAGAAGTCTAGGTTGGCAGAGCATCGCCCCTAATGTTTCAGGAACACAACTTGAGCAATGGGAAGCTCTGAATTCTTTTGTTCAGATCGCTGATGAGTTAGGTAGTGATGCAACTATTAAGACCTTTGCCAGTGAACTAGAAGAGCGTCAAAGATCACAGCATGAACCAACCAAAGAATCCATCACGCTAATTACTATCCACGCAGCTAAGGGTTTGGAATACAAAATAGTTTTTATTATTGGAGCCACCGAAGGTTACCTGCCGATTAGCTATGCCAAGACAGAAGCTCAGATCACTGAAGAACAACGGTTGTTCTATGTTGCGGTCACCAGAGCTAAAGACCAGTTGAACATCACCTGGGCTAAGCGTGACACTGCAGATGATCGAGAGCGAACACCTAGTCGTTACCTAGATCTAATTTAGGTTCCTGACAAGAACATAGTTTGTGTAATTCATACACAGTTCTAGTAACCGTTCCAGTTGCATAATCAAATCGATAGCCATGACGGAACTCAGCGTCAGTATCCCCACTGTGAACAAAACCAGCAGATTCATCTAACTGTCTAAGAACAGAACGGGTAGCAAGACCAATAGCGGTAAGTAGAGCTGCGCTGTCATCTCTCACACGTGGTAGATCAACTAATTGACTAGCCATCACCGGCCATGAGTTATCCTCATCGACTTTATATTCTTGAAAGCAATTCAGACATGGGGTAACCCCAGGTATAACTACGGGGGATACCTCAACTGAGTCAAGATTGAAAGTAATGCTCAGATGATTCACATCACGGTTAAGCCAGCGAGAGTATGTTGTTGGTCGAAGAGCTAAATGCCCAATGACTAGAGCAAAGGAAACTTTCAGTGACTTATCCGGTTTGTATGTCAGGGATGCCAATCTCTGTTTTTTAGTTATCGGTAAGGAGAGCTTTGAAAGTTCTAGCTGCAAGCTTTCGAATCTTGACTTCCCTAGGAATTCCTTTGGGTAACCAAGTTCACCAAGATCTGTTGCTAGGACTAGTCCATCGTCATGAGTTACGACAGTGCCAACACCACTAGCTAAAAGAGCTTTAGCAAAAAGCATGCCTGCTTTATCTAATTGATCAATGTGAACATTGCGTTGCCAACGTTCTGCAAGCACCATTTCGCCGTTGACCTGATAATCAAGGGATGCTCTGGCTATTTCAGCAAAGGCAAGTTGTTGCCAATCACCGTAAGGGGTTTTACCTGGCAGAGGTTTATCAATAACGCTTTGCAGTTTCTCAATCAGGTTCTTTGTTTCACCAGGGGCAGCTTCAAGGGTTGAATCGATGACTTCTTGTTGGCCATCAACTAATCCGCTGTATAGAGCGTCAATAATCTTTTCTTGTTCTTTGGTAAGTTCAGGCAGGACAACTGAGTTCGGTCCAAGACCTATTTGTATCGTGTTCGGATCTTTCCACACTGCTGGGTGGGCTTTATTTATTCGACGTAACACAAAGAACATTGTTAGCAAAAATCAAAAATCTTGCTCAGGTTATAAACAGCTATTCGCCGAGTAGGTCTCTTAGTGCCTGATCCATTGCATCGCCTAAGCCAAGATCTGCTTTTAGTCTTGCGACGTATTTATCTGGGTGGTCGATGTCATCTGCTGTTGGAAGTAGATCTGGGTGATCCCATAATTCATCGCGCTTTTCATTTCCAATAGCGATACCTAGTTGCTGCCAAAGTGCTGAAGCTTCTCTCATACGCTTTGGTCGAAGTTCTAAACCAACAAGAGTTTGGAAGGTGCGTTCAGCTGGACCACCGGTTGCTCTTCTGCGACGAACAGCTTCTCTAACTGCATCACCTTTAGGTAAACGTTTAGCAGCTTCACTGGTAACAGCATCAACCCAACCTTCGATAAGGGCGAGGCTAGTTTCAATACTGTCTAAGGCAAGTTGTTGGCTTTGAGAACGCTCAGCAAGGAAAGCACCTGATTCCAAGGCTGCTTGCAGTTCTTGAGGGTTTTGCGGATCAAAATCCTCAGATAGTTCTTCCATTCGTGAAGTGTCAAAGGTAATACCCGCTGCATATTCACGAATCTGGGCAACAACTTTTTCTCTAAGCCAGCGTGAATGCTTGAACAATCTGGTGTGTGCGAGTTCACGAAGAACCATGTAAATGTATGCCTGGTCTCTATCTGCACCTAGTTCCAAACTGTTGATGAACTCTTCTAGGTTTTGCAGAATAAAAGCAGGTCGCTGTTCAACATAGATTGGTAAGCCAATCTCAGTTCCGGTGAGCGCTTCTTTAGATAGCAGACCTAATGCTTGCCCCAATTGCATAGCAAACATCATCGCTCCTGCTGAACGCATTATTTCGCTAGCACCTTTGAGTGACTCTGATAACTCTTCTGGTAGTTGCGATTGGATAGCTTCGCCTAGAGTTCTGTTCATTCGATCTGCAACAGGTTCTGCTAAGACTTTGAATAAAGGTAGGGCATCATCAACCCACAGCTGTCTACTAAGAACTTTAGGTTCTACCAAAACTTCGGAGATAGCGGTTGCTTCATTGAGCCAAAGATTGGCAATACCTAAAGCGTCAGTAAGTTGTTTGCGAGAAGAATCTTCCAGAGCAAACGAGCCAACC
>WLIC01000105.1 GCA_009702405.1 Actinomycetota bacterium | reverse complement strand
TTGCTTTGAAGCTGAAGAAAGATCCATACTCGGCTAAGCCATTTGCTGGACCTAAGACAGTTGCGGTTATCTTCGATAAGACATCAACCAGAACTCGAGTTTCGTTTGCTGTTGGCATTGCAGATCTAGGTGGTTCACCGTTGATTATTGATGCCCAAGGATCACAGCTTGGCGTCAAAGAATCAGTTGCTGACACAGCAAGAGTTTTAGATCGTCAGGTTGCTCAAATTGTTTGGCGTACCTATGCTCAAGCAGGTTTAGTTGAGATGGCTGAGAACTCTAATGTTCCAGTAATCAATGCACTAAGCGATGAGTATCACCCTTGTCAGTTACTTGCAGATTTACTGACTGTTCTGGAACACAAAGGCAAGCTAGCTGGGTTAAAGCTTGCATACATTGGTGATGGCAATAACATGGCTAATTCATACATGCTTGCTGGAGCGTTAGCTGGAATGCATGTTGCAATTGCAACTCCTGCTGCCTACGCACCTGATGCGGATGTTATCTCTCGTGCTACTGAACTTGCAATACAAAATGGCGGATCAATCTCAGTTTCAACTTCAGTCACAGCGGCAGTTTCGGATGCCGATGTCTTGGCAACTGATACTTGGGTTTCGATGGGTCAAGAAGCAGAGAAGGCAGAACGAGTTAAAGCTTTTGCTGGTTTCAGTATTGATTCGGCTGTCCTAGCTCAGGCTAAGGCCGATGCAATTGTTTTGCACTGTCTGCCGGCCTATCGAGGCTATGAGATCAGTGCTGAAGTGTTGGATGGACCACAAGCAGTTATTTGGGATGAGGCAGAGAACCGTCTGCACGCTCAAAAAGCTCTGATGGTTTGGTTAGACCATCACGCCAAGTAAAATCAAAGTAATCCCAATGTCGCTTTTGATGAGGGGTATTTAAGGAGCAAAATGTCAGAACGAGTAGTACTTGCCTATTCAGGTGGGTTAGATACCTCTGTTGGTATCGGTTGGCTCAAAGAAGCTACCGGTAAAGAGGTCGTTGCTCTTGCTATTGACGTAGGTCAAGGCGGAGAAGACATGGATGTTATCCGTCAGCGCGCTTTGGACTGTGGTGCTGTTGAGGCAATCGTGGTTGATGCTAAGGCTGAGTTTGCCGATGACTACCTAATGCCAGCTCTAAAGGCCAATGCTCTTTATCAGAAGCGTTACCCACTGGTCTCCGCTTTGTCTCGTCCGCTTATTGGTAAGCACCTAGCCAGCGTTGCAAGACAACTAGGAGCTGACAGTGTCGCTCACGGTTGCACAGGTAAAGGTAATGACCAGGTTCGCTTTGAAGCGGCAGTGGCAGCCCTAGCACCAGAACTTAAATCAATTGCTCCGATTAGGGATCTTGCCCTTACTCGCGATAAGGCAATTGAGTTTGCTGAGAAGAACAACCTTCCTATTGCTCAGAGCAAGAAGTCTCCTTACTCAGTTGATCAGAACGTTTGGGGTAGGGCAGTGGAGACCGGTTTCTTGGAAGACCCTTGGAACGCTCCGATTGAAGACCTATATTCATACACCCAAGATCCAGATGTTTTCCGTGAACCAACTGAAATCACTATTCGATTCGAAGCTGGTATTCCTGTTGCTATCGATGGGGTCAAATACACCGCTATTGAACTTGTTCAGAAGATGAATGACCTTGCTGGTGCTCACGGTGTCGGCCGTATCGACATTGTTGAAGATCGCTTAGTTGGTATTAAGAGCCGTGAAGTTTATGAGTCACCTGCTGGTATTGCCTTGATTGCAGCTCATGAAGAATTAGAGAATCTAACTTTGGAAAGAGATGTGAATCGTTTCAAGCGAGGCATTGAATCTCGTTGGGCTGATTTGGTTTATGAAGGACTTTGGTTCTCAGGACTAAAGCGTTCTCTAGATGTTTTTATTGATCACACTCAGGAACATGTAACTGGTGATGTTCGCATCAAGTTACAGGGTGGTCGTGCGGTAGTTACTGGGCGTAAGTCTGAAGAGTCTTTGTATGACTTTGATTTGGCTACCTATGACACCGGAGATACTTTCGATCAGTCTCTAGCCAAGGGCTTTATTGAGCTTTGGGCACTGCCAAGCAAGATTGCGGCTAAGCGTGAGAACAACAGAGGTAAGAAGTAATCATGACTGATTCCTCAGGGCTTTGGGGCGGAAGATTCAGCGGTGCTACCAATGATGCGGTGGCAGCACTAAGTCGTTCAATCCACTTTGATTGGCGTCTAGCGAAGTATGACATTGCTGGAACTAGGGCACACATCCTTGCACTGAAAGCTGCTGGTTACCTTAGTGAAGCTGAACAAATCAAAATAGATAAGTCTCTTGTTGAACTTGAGAAGCGGGTTGCCTCTGGGATGTTTGTTGCTAAGCCCACAGATGAAGACGTGCACAGCGCACTCGAGCGTGGACTTATCGAGATGGTTGGTCCAGAGCTAGGTGGCAAGGTTCGAGCAGGGCGTTCTCGTAACGACCAGATTGCAACGCTGATTCGTATTTACTTAATTGATCAGGCTGCAGCAATTAGAACTGAAGTTCTAAGCCTTATCGATGTGCTTACCACTCTTGCTGAAGAGCATTTGAGTGAACCAATGCCTGGTAGAACACATTTCCAACATGCTCAACCTGTGCTTTTATCTCATCACCTGTTAGCCCATGTCTGGCCTTTGGTTAGAGACCTTGAACGTCTAGCAGAGTGGAAGACACGTGCTTCGTTCTCTCCTTACGGTGCTGGCGCATTAGCTGGAACTTCGTTGGCTTTAGACCCAAATATTGTTTCTGAAGCATTGGGACTGACTGCGCCGATGGCTAATTCAATTGATGCAACCTCTTCAAGAGATGTGGTTGCCGAGTTTGCGTTCATTGGCACACTGATCTCCATTAATCTTTCTCGCTTCGCTGAAGAAATCATTATTTGGGCTAGTGCTGAATTCAACTATGTGAAGCTAGCTGATGCTTTCTCAACTGGATCATCGATCATGCCGCAGAAGAAGAACCCAGATGTTGCTGAGTTGACCAGAGGTAAAGCTGGTCGAATGATCGGTGACCTCACTGGCTTACTGGCAACTCTGAAAGCTTTGCCTTTGGCTTACAACCGTGACTTGCAAGAAGATAAAGAGCCAGTGTTCGACATCGCAGACAACTTGCTTTTGGTTCTTCCAGCTTTCACCGGAATGGTGGCAACCATGCAGTTCAACACTCAACGAATGGAAGAACTATCTTCTGCCGGCTTCTCATTGGCAACAGATGTTGCTGAGTGGCTTGTGAAGCAGCGTATTCCTTTCCGCGAAGCCCACGAGATTACTGGCAAACTGGTTGCCTTTGCTGAGGACAAGGGGATTGAGCTGAACGAAGTTTCTGACGTTGAGTTCGCTTCAATTAGCAAGCACTTGACTCCTGAGGTTCGTGAAGTCTTGACTGTCTCAGGCTCAATCAAGTCTCGAACCGGTGCTGGTGGAACTGCTGTTCCTCGTGTCTTAGATCAAATAAGCGCGTTGCGTAAACTTGTGCCTAACACAAACAGATAGGTTTTAGTCATGGCTTCTAATGCAGCTCTTCAAGCTCAGAGCAATGACCCTGCCTTCTCGGAAATTTGGGAAGAGCTAAAGTGGCGTGGACTTATCGCCCTATCAACAGATGAAGTTGAACTTCGCAAAGCATTCAATTCTGGAGAAGTTACTTACTACTGCGGTTTTGATCCAACTGCAGCCAGTTTGCACCTGGGTAACCTTGTGCAACTTTTGGTTATGCGCAGACTTCAGTTAGCCGGTCACAAACCTTTAGTTCTTATTGGTGGAGCAACTGGTCTGATTGGCGATCCAAAGCCAACCGCTGAAAGAGTCTTAAATACCAAAGAGACAGTCGCCGAGTGGGTTGAGCGTTTAGGTGCTCAAGCTAAGCGTTTCCTATCATTCGATGGAACTAATT
>WLIC01000104.1 GCA_009702405.1 Actinomycetota bacterium | reverse complement strand
CGGTGTCGAGAGTTGTTGGAACTCTACCTGTCCCAGGTGTTGCAACTATCTCGTTCAAAGATGAGGCTCATTCCGCTCTAGTGCTAACCAGCCCAGCACTTCCTAAACCAACTGCCACTAAAACAATTACTTGGTATGCAGGTGGCTCTCTGATTGAAGGAGAGAATGCAGCAGAGCTTGCAATTGATGAACGCTTCGATTCCTTGAGTGTCACTGCAAGAGTTGTTTATGCCAACGTTGGTTATTCATCTACCACGCTCAATGCAAACTCAATCGGCTTCGCTGCTCCTGGTGTTACAGAGAACGCTCTAATCTGGTCGGACGAATTCGACAGTGAGATTGGTTCTGAGCCAAACGGTGAAGATTGGCATGACGTCACTGGTAACGGCAGAAATTCAAACGATCCTTACACTCCTGTTGCTACTGGTTGGGGGAACCTAGAACGTCAGTATTACTTACCTGGTTCATCCATTATCCAAAGCATGGATGGCGCTACCGATGGTAAAGGTTTGCTAATTACTGCTCAGCACCAAGTTGCAAACCCTAATCCTGCTGGTCCTTTCGACTGCTGGTATTCCTTCAGTGCTAGAACCGGTAAGAAATATGATCCGCCGCAGAACTGTGAATGGGTTAGCGGAAAGATCACAACCGAAGACAGAATCGGTTTCCTTTACGGTCACTTAGAAGCAAGAATTAAATCAAATGGAACAGCAGGAACATGGCCAGCTTTCTGGATGCTAGGTCAAGACTTCCAAAAAATTGGCTGGCCTGGTTGCGGTGAGATTGACATCCACGAAGGTAACGGTGCAATTCCTAACACCAACTGGGGAACTCTGCACGGTTACAGTTATTGGCCAGGTGGGCAGACAAGTCAAAGCACCAGCATGATTGCTGGTTGGCACGTCTATGGTTTGGACTGGAAGCCTAACTACATTGCTTTTTCTGTTGATGGAGTTGTTTATAAGACCATCAATGCATCTGATCTACAAACCTCACCTTGGAACCTAGATCTAAAGAAGAACGCCTGGGAATTCAATAAACCACAGTTCGCAATTTTGAACCTAGCTATCGGTGGAAAAATCATTGGTAACAACAACATGCCTGTTCGAACAGGGGATATCAACACCGATACCAAAACTATGCAGGTCGATTACATCCGCTATTCCAGCCTTGATGGCTATGGAACTCTAGTCCGATACAAGTAAGGTACAAATTGCGTTTAGATAAAAAAGTTATTGCTGCTTTCCTTTTTGCAGCGATAACTGTTGGTCTTATTGGTCTTGATGCCAATGCTGCAACCGTAGTTCCTAAGGCAACTAAGGTTGCTGTCAGTACTACCACCAACTCGGCTAAATTAACCTGGGGCGCTTTCCCTGCTGGCAAAGTTACCAGCATCAAAGTATCTGCAGTTTCAGGATCAACCAGGATTCTAAAGACACTTACCGCTAAAGCCACCAGCTACACCTTCACCAAACTCAAGAGCACAACCACATACACCTTTAGCGTTACTGGATTACTTCGAACTAAAACCTCAACAGCTGTGACTGTTCGAGCAGCAACCAAGAAGGTTCGCTATTACAACTCCATCTTCTTTGGTCAACCGCAGGACATGGTGGTTGGCGATGAGGATCAAGCTCTCTTTGCTTTACCTAACGGCGGCGAAACTACTTTCAGCTCCACTACCCCAACTAAATGCACAATCGCTAACGACAGTTTTTTGCATGCTGTTGCCATGGGTGAATGTTTAGTGGTTGCAAGCAATGCAGGGGATGCCGATTATCTTCCCGCTGACGATGAGGTTAGAAGCGTAATCATCACAGCACCAATTGCTAGCCTCGATAAAACTTTGCTTTGGTCTGATGAGTTCACTGGAGCTGCTGGCGCTGGACCTAGCTCAAGTAACTGGACTTCAACTCTTGGTGATGGCTGTAATTCTTCAGCTGGTTGTGGCTGGGGTAACGGCGAATCTGAATCTTATGCTGCTTGTGCGAGCAAGCTCGATGGCAATGGCAACATGGTTATCACTGCGTCAACCCCAGTTGGAGATCCAACTTGCACCAGCAACAAGACTTGGACCAGCGCTAAGTTCACTAGCCTTGGTAAGCAGCACTTCACCTACGGTTACTTTGAAGCAAGAATGAAGATGCCTTCTGGCGGTGGCACTTGGCCAGCGTTCTGGACTCTGGGTTCTAACATTGGAACAATCTCGTGGCCACGCTGTGGTGAATTAGACATCATGGAATACGCGGGTAATAACCCAGGTAGAACCACTTCAGCTGTGCACTATGCCAATAGCAGTGGCGTTCATGAATACAAGAGCGGTCAACTAGAAACCAACACAGTCCTAGCTAATAGCTACCACACCTACGGAATGCTTTGGTTGCCTAACGAACTGACCTTTACTTTCGATGGCAGACCAGTCAAGACAGTAAAGAAGTCAGACACCGGTCTTACCTATTGGCCATTCGGTCCAAGCGCTAATGGAACCCCACCTAAGCAGTATGTGATTTTCAATCTAGCTATGGGTGGTAACTACGGCGGCAGTATTGAAAGTGGACTTACTAAAGCCACCTTCAATATCGACTACGTGCGTTATTACAGTGTCTCTGGATTTGGATCTAGCCCAACAAACTAACCGTTTGGATCTACATGGTGAGTTTCACCGTTATTCGCTTCAGCATCAGTGACATCATGCATTGCTGCCCAAACATCACCTAATGGACCGGCAAACTCATAGCCTCTGGTTCTAGCAACTTCATTTTTGTAGTTGTTGTAATCAATAGCCATCGCTTCAGCGAATAACCAATCAGCAAATACTTTAGGTGCAACAAATACCCGGTATGGATAATCTCCTGAAGTTGATTTACCTATTTCAACTTTGGCTATTTCAGCCAAGTCTTCTAGCGAGATGCGATCACGAGCTCTAATAGTTAGAACCTCTGGATGCTCATCTTTACGAACTGCACTAACAAAACCATTTTTAGTAAATACCCACATACTTATCTCCTCTTTTCCCTATTAGTAACAGATATAAGTGAAGATTTATTCCCAGGATCTAGTTTTGTGGGAAACCTAAGTTAATACCGCCATGGCTAGGGTCTAACCAACGACTGGTAACAGTCTTTTCTCTAGTGAAGAAGTGCACCCCCTGAACACCGTGAGCTTTAGTGTCACCGAAGAGTGAGCTCTTGAAACCACCGAAAGAGTAATAGGCAACTGGAACTGGGATAGGTACGTTGATGCCAATCATGCCAACTTCAACTTCATTCTGGAATCTTCTAGCTGCTCCACCATCATTGGTAAAGATCGCTGTTCCATTACCAAAAGCACCTTTGTTAATTAGGTCTAAGCCTTGCTTATAAGAATGCACTCGAACAACAGCTAGAACAGGACCAAAGATTTCATCCTGATAGACCTTAGATGAAGTTGAAACATTATCAATCAGGGTTGGGCCTAACCAGAAGCCATTGGCGTCGCCATCAACAGTGATTCCTCGACCGTCGATAACAACGGTTGCCTTATCGGCAATAGCGATGTCGATGTATCCAGCAACCTTGTCTCTGTGTTCTTTAGTAACCAAAGGTCCCATGTCACAGTTACGTCTACCATCGCCTACCTTGAGGCTTCGCATACGAGTTGCGATCTTCTCAACTAGTTCATCAGCTATAGGTTCAACTGCAACAACAACTGAGATAGCCATGCATCGCTCACCGGCTGAACCAAAGCCAGCGTTAATGGCTGAATCTGCTACCAAATCAAGATCAGCATCAGGTAAGACAAGCATGTGATTCTTAGCCCCACCTAGTGCCTGGACTCGCTTACCGTGAGCAGTTCCAGTTTCATAAACATACTTAGCGATAGGAGTTGAACCAACAAAACTAATTGATTGAACCAGTGGGTTGGTAAGTAATTCGTCTACCGCAACCTT
>WLIC01000103.1 GCA_009702405.1 Actinomycetota bacterium | reverse complement strand
CTAAGTCGCTGAAATCCAATAGTTTTGGCCGCCTGTCTTATCACCGCAAGTCTAACCCTGCTAATGGAGGTTAAGATGGTTCGGTGTTCGAATGGTTGAAGCGTTTACGCAAGGTTGCTAAGCAACTGACCCTTACCCCGCGCTCGGAAGATAAGCCCGCCCGTAACACTAAGGCTATTAATCTAAAGCCATACACTCCAGAACCTAAAGCTTTCCTAGGCCAACTAGCGTATTTGCAACTATCTAACTTTGAAATCCTTACCGCTGCTTTGAAGTATTCACCTAACACTTCCTATAAAGCAGAACTAAGTGAGGCAGCAGCTAAGAGTTTTGATAAGTATCGTCAACTTTCAAAGAAACTTGTTGAGCTTGGAGCAGATCCTGCAGCTGAGATGAACCCTTTCAAAGAACGTATCGCTGTTTTTCACTCAAACACCATCGGTCTTGACTGGTATGAAGTAGTGGTTAAGGTTTATCTAACTTCAGGTTTATTAGATGACTTCTATTCAAGACTTGCATCAGGCCTTGATGATGAATTGCAAGCAGAAGTTGAAAAAGCTTTGAAAGATAAAACTTTCGAGAAGTTTGCTAAACGAGTTTTGACTGAAGCCATAGAAGCAGATCCGGTTTTAGGTTCACGGTTAGCGCTGTGGGGTAGAAGACTTATGGGAGATGTCTTACTAGAACTAAGAGCAGCTTTTGATAACCGTAAGCTTGCTCACATTCCTAAGACTAAGAAACTAAGTGTTGAAGAAGAGAACCAGGTTAACTTGGCAGCATACTCAAAACTTGAACCACTTATTTCAGAACTAACTGGAGCACACAGCTCCAGGATGGAAGTTATTGGCCTTACGGCTTAACTAGTTTTGTGTTTCCTGAGCTAGACGACGGACTCTGATAAATCGAATTCCAAAAATCATCACAATTGGCATACCAAGCATTGTGATTAGCCAAATCCAAAGATCGCTATAGCTAAGACCAACCCAGGTCAAAATGGTCCAGATTCCAAAACCAAAGACAAGAGAAATAGCAGGGGCTAGTAACACTCCATAGTTTTCTTTACCAGCAAGAATGTATGGGGCCATAAGGCCAAGCAGTGAACCATAAACAAGAATGAATGCAAGTTCCATTAGGCAATAAATCCAACTCTTCGGGCTTCTTCAGCACCGATCTCAACGTAAGCCAAAGCACTGGTAGGAACAATGAAGATGCGACCTTTTTCGTCGGCTAACTTCAGTTGCTTTGAATCAGAACTTAGAGCTAACTCAACAGCCTTCTCGATCTCAACTGCGGTCTGCTTAGACTCAAATGCGATCTCACGAGATGTGTTTTGGAGGCCAATTCTGATTTCCATGATGCTTCTTTCTTTCAACCACTAGATTACGACAAGTCCAGGGCTTAGGAAACAACTAGAACAGTTCGTCCTCAGGCTTTTCAGGCTGCTCTTGGGTAGCCAACGGCTGAACTTCGGCTAAATCAACCACTTCTATGGATTCTGTGATGATGGTCACCGGTGCTGTGAAACTAGCTGCCTGTGAAATAGGGGTGATTACTTCAGGAGCACTAGTGGCAAATTCAGTTGGGGTAAGCGAAGGCAATAAACCATCGACAAGGTCCTGATGAAGCTGAGTCAGCATCAGAGTTGCCTCCTCGATGCCTTCTTCATCTCCCAAAGCCATAACTTGTAACAGGTATGTGGCAAGGGATAGTTCGAAGTAAAGATTTGCTCTTTGCTTGAGGTTCTTATCTGCTCTGATGGATCCTTCGTAGGCAAGGGTGATAGCTGCTGCTATTTCAGGCTGAGCTTCACCATAGATAAAGGCTAGATCTGATGCTGGGTCATCAACGCAAAGGCTGCGCCACTCAGTGACACCAACAATGTCAGTTCCTTCAGCAAGTAAGACATCGCTTCTCAAGCCGCCGTGAACAACAACCGGTTGGTAGCGGAATAGGTTCACATCAAGTAAAGCTGTTTGCCAGCGCTCAAGTAGGTCACGGTGGATTTTGCCGGTGTCCATCGCTCTATCAAATTCAGCAACCCGTTCACGAACACGCTGAGCTGGTTGATATTCAGGCAGACCAGCATCGGCAACCAAGCTGGTTGGAATCGAGTGAATGCGAGCAAGAGCTTGACCGATTGAGTTGATTATTGGATCTTCAAGACGAACTCTCGATAAATCGATAGGTGCACCCGGCACATACTCAAAAGCGAGTGCCTGACGAATGGCTTTAGGGGAGGTCTGACCCAGCAATGCAGAGACACTAAACGGCAAGGCTACGTTCTTGAGGACTCTGAGTGCTCTTACTTCGGTGCCAAGGTCGGTAGCTGCAACTGCTGTCTTAGGGGACTTGAGGAGGATACGTCGCCCGTCTTCAGTGGTTAGAAGTTCAGTGGTAAGCCCGTCGCCATCAATGGTTAGGTTCTGAACCTGAACGAATCGAATGCCCGGGAGTGCGTCGGCTGCTAACGCCGCTAAAATCAAGGAAGGTTTGCCCATGCATTTCAGGTTAGACAAGATTAGCCCTAAGACCTGTTATCGCCACGCATTCTTTATCACCTCTAACAGAAAAGTCACATGTCAAAGCAACTTCTCCTTCCTTTAGCCCAAGCGGTCGTTGACCGTGATGGGGCTAACCGGGATAGCGCTGAACTGTTTGATCTGCTCTGGTTAGAACCTGCCACCAGAATTCTGGTTTTGCATAAAGGTAAGACACTTGTTCAAGATGGTGAGCTGAGACTACTTACCACCGAAGAGTCAACTGCTGGAAAGTACCGAGTTTATTTGGGTAGGACAACTGTTGAGCTAGGCGACCAACCTATTGGCACAGCCATAGTTCTATCAGTGCTAAGTGATAACGCCGCTAACGCTATTGAGCCTGATTCAACTAAGTGGATTGAACTTAGAAGAAGCGGAGCTGGATTACATCCAAGGGATGCAGCACTATTTACTCAAGCTTTAGCAATTCATAACTGGCATGAGACTCATCAGCATTGTCCTAATTGCGGTCAGCTAACCATCATGAAACAGGGTGGCTGGTCCAGGATGTGTATTGCTGAAGATAGGGAACTCTTTCCAAGAACCGATGCTGCTGTAATTGTCAGCATCGTCGATGATCAGGATCGCATTCTGCTTGGCACCCAAGGTAGTTGGGAAAATAACCGCTGGTCTGTGCTTGCTGGTTTCGTTGAAGCTGCTGAATCTTTAGAGTCAGCAGTGGTTCGAGAGATGTTGGAAGAATCTGGATTACTTGTCACAGACCCAGTTTATTTAGGTAGCCAATCTTGGCCTTACCCATATTCTTTGATGTTGGCTTTCACTGCACAAGTTGATCCAAGTAATTCACCAGATTCATATAAAGCTGATGGTGTTGAGATTGCCAAACTTCGTTGGTTCACTAGAGCAGAACTAAAAGCTGAGGCTAAAGAAATATCTCTTCCTAGTCGCATTTCAATCGCTCGAGCTTTGATTGAACACTGGTTGGGTGAAGAAATCATCTCTGCAACCGAGATTGATAATCGCTAATGGAATACGAAGCAGATGAAATCCTTGATGCTCTTGATGAGCAGCAACGAGAAGCGGCTCAATCACTCTTAGGTCCAACAGTTATCTTGGCTGGTGCAGGTACCGGTAAAACAAGAACTATTACTCATCGCATTGCCTATGGAATTCTTCGCGGAGATTTCTCTGAACATCGGGTTATGGCTTTGACATACACAAACAAAGCTGCTGGTGAGTTACGCTCACGACTTCGACAGCTTGGTGTTCACCAGGTGAATGCAAAGACTTTTCACGCTGCAGCTTTAGCTCAACTGGAATACTTCTGGCGTGAGTTCTTTGGTATTGAAGCACCTAGAGTTTTGGAATCTAAATCAAGAGCAATAGGCCAAGCAGCTGAATCACTAAAAATAAGACTTGACCCAAACAGCATTCGTGATCTTGCTGCAGAGAT
>WLIC01000102.1 GCA_009702405.1 Actinomycetota bacterium | reverse complement strand
GCAGAGCTAACGCAGGGAGCATGCTGTGGTCTGAGGATTCAGACAAGACGAGCAAATGTGCCAATTTGCCTCCTGATTAGTGCTTAAATCTTACCCTTGGATGAGAGCCCATAGGGCATGATGGTTTTTATGAGGAAAGAATGGCTGTCCATAGCCTCCGTCTGGTTGTTGGTAGCCATCGGTGCTGTCCTGGTCATCCTGAACTTAGAGCAGGGCGAAGCGATTAGAAGCTTCGGAGTGCTAGCAGCTGGCTCACTAGCCCTAGTGTCTCTGGTGCACCTGTTCAGCTCACATTCCGAAGGCATAGTTCGAAGACTGATCTTTGCAGCTGGTGGAGCATATGCCATTTTGGCTGTGGCCGGGCTATACATTTTGCTTCTTGGCTAAACTTGTAACTATGCCTCTAGATCTCTTCTTTTTAGGACTGCTAATACTTGCAGGTCTTGCCATTGGTGCCATCAGCATCCTCGTGCTCTACAAACTCTTCAAGGGCCAGCGCTAGTTGTTCGTTCTCCCTGAAGGTTTACCACTTGAACTAACTCCCTTAGCGTTCCTGGTTGGAACATGGGAGGGCATTGGTGTGGTCAGCAACAAATTTGTTGCCAGCGGTGAAACAACTGAACAGAAGTTCCAACAAAAAATCACCTTTGCTGTAAGCGAAGGTAACTACCTGACCTATCACGCCACCTCAAGACTTATTGGCGATGAAACCAATGGCTCTAAAGATGTTGAACTACCTGCAGAGCTAGGTTTCTGGAGATTAGCTAAGCCTGCTGAGGTAGCTGACTTTGGTCCCTCAGTTTTACCAGGCTCAGGTTTAAGAAACATCAAATCTGCTGAAGATCTAGAACTACTAAGAAATGAACGTGGCGGTTTTGATATCGAAGCTTCGATTATTCATCCAGGTGGAGCATATGAGTTCTATGCAGGACAGGTTCTCAAAGGTCGAATAGATATGAGAACAGTTGCAGGTTCACATATGCCAGCTCATCTAGTTGATGCTGGTAAGAGTTGGGGCTATGCAGAGCGCATGTTTGGAACCCTTACTCAAGAAGGTGTTGTGAAACTACTTTGGGTTATGGAAGTCGCTGCTTCAGTTCGTGATCCATTGGTTCCACTTGTTTCAGTTGAACTTGATCGCATTGCCTAGATCATGACTCAAAGTTTTTCTAACCCTTTAGTTGAACAAAGAGATTTCATTGCCGGTAAGGCAGCAATCTCTTTAGAAGATAAAGCAGTCATAGCTATTTCAGGTGAAGACCGACTTACCTGGCTCAATGACATCCTTTCTCAAAAACTAGATGAGCTAGCAGTAGGTGTTTCAACAGAAGCACTTTGGCTTGATGCTCAAGGAAGAATTGTTAGGGATTTTCACATAATCGATGATGGTGAAACTACCTGGCTAATTACTTTCAAAGCAGAGTTAGAAGAATTACTTACTCAACTAAAGCGAATGGTTTTTAGAGCAAAAGTTGTTATTACTGATCGCACCGAAGACTTTGTTGTTATCGCTACCTGGAACAAGAGTGTTAGTGAAACTTACTCTTCTAACGGAGTTAGCTTGCAGTGGCAAGACCCATGGCCAACCACATCTCCTGGTGGTTGGAGATATGGCGATAAGCCAATAGCAGCTTGGGAATACAGAGAAGCTTTAGTGCCAATAACTACTGAGCCTCATGTTTGGCAGAGCTTTACTAAAGCAGGCACCATGGCCCTAGATGCCTTACGGGTAGCGGCTTTCAAGCCAGCTGGTCCTAATGAGGTTGATGAGAAGGCGCTACCTCATGAATCAGATTGGTTAGCAACAGCAGTTCACATGAACAAAGGTTGTTACCGGGGTCAAGAAGCTGTTGCCAAGGTGCATAACCTAGGTCATCCTCCTCGTCGCTTAGTTTTCTTACACCTTGATGGATCTGCTCATGCTTTACCTAATACCGGCGATGAGGTCTATCTAGGGGAGGAATTAGTCGGCAAGGTTACTTCCGTTGGTCAACACTTTGAGATGGGACCAATAGCACTTGCTCTTGTTAAAAGAAATGTCTCACTTGATGCAGAGCTTTCAATTGTTTCTGGAACAGAGACTATAAGTGCAACTCAGGAAGTTATCGTTCCGCAGAGCGCAGGTTCAGTAATTGATTTAGGTGAATTCCGTGCCAAGAAAAAGTAGTGCACTGCACTGGTCAATTAGAGAATCAACCAGAAGAGTAATTGAATCAATTGCTCCTGCCTTGCAGATAACTATCGGTGCTTTACTTGCATACTCTTTAGCCCATTATGGTTTGCAGCATGCAGTTCCACTTTTAGCAATGACGGTATGTATTACCTCTTTAGGTTTTTCAAGAGATGCCAGGCCTCGAAGAATCTTGCAGACAAGTATCGGCATGGTTGTTGGAATTGCCATTAGTGATGTTGCTTTAGTTTTATTAGGTTCAGGAATCCTTGAACTTGCTTTAGTGCTGCTAATTGTTTTACTGGCAGCAAGATTCATTTCAGGTAGTTCGGCTTTTGCACTTACCGCCGCTATTCAAGCGATGATTGTTCAATTACTTCCTGCTCCGCCCGGTGGAGTATTTGTCAGAACCATTGATGGACTGATCGGTGGAGTAATGGCACTGGTTGTTACAGCTCTTATTCCAAGAGACCCAAGGGGACTAGCAAGAACTGATGCTAATAAGTTATTCGATTTCTTTATTGAATCTTTAGAGTCGCTAAGACTTGCCCTAAGAGATGTGAACATGTCTTTAGCTGATGATGCTCTTCGTAAGGTTAGAAGATCACAACCGCTTATTGATAACTGGCGTATGTCACTAGATAGCGCTGTTGCTATTAGCCGTATCAGTCCATTCCTGAATAAGTATCGCGATGAACTAAAAGGTCAAGTAAGGCTAATGAGAGGCATGGACCTTGCCACTCGTAACCTTCGAGTCATTGTTAGAAGAGTTGACTTCTTGCTCAAAGATGGCAAGGCAAGGCCTTACCTATCTGAGCTTTGTGATCAGCTTGCTGATGCAGTCTTACTTATGCGTGAAGGACTTAGCGATAAGGAAGCCCTTGAATCTGCTCAGCAGCAGCTATTAGAAATCATCAGACAGCTAGACCCTAAGCGCTTTGGTATTGCCGATCAGGTTAGAGAAGCCAGCGTCTTGCTATTACTTAGACCGTTGCTAGTTGATTTACTGTGTGCCAGTGGTATGACCGAGGATGATGCTAGAGCTGAGTTACCTGAGGTTTAACAGCTTCCCAACTGATTGTGAGTTCCCCTAGCTTCCATCGTTTAGCTTCATTATTTATCGGCCAACCTTTAGCTTTCAGATCTTCACAACTTGCTACCCAGCGTTGAGCCGGAGAGAAGATGGCAAGACCGGCATGGTTAGCCCAGGCTGCGTCTAAGTCTTTGAGTAACTGGTGGATTGGTTGACCTGGCACATTGTGATGAATCAGTGCTTTAGGTAAACGTTCGGCAACCTTAGACGGTTTATCTAAACCTCTAAGCCTTAGCGAGATAGTGAATAACTTAGGTCCAGAAGTATCTAGTGTTACCCAACTAGCGATACGACCTATCTCATCGCAAGTGCCCTCCACGATTAGACCATCAGAGTCGAGCCTTGACTGCATTAGTTCCCAAGCTGCTTTCACTTCGACTTGGTCATATTGACGTAGGACGTTCATAGCTCGGATGATTGTCACCTTTGCAGTTAGTCCTCTTGGTAACGGAACTTCAAAGCCACCTAAACCAAATAGCAAGTTTTCAGTTTCAAAAGGAAGTGCTCGTTCAACTCGTTCACGATCAATCTCAATGCCAACAACTTTGGTGTTGCTGTTTTCTTTGCTTAGCCTTGCCAGCATTTCAATTGCTGTTGTTGGAGTTGCTCCAAAACCTAGATCCACAACTATTGGATTAGTTGTTCTTCGAATGCTGGGAAGGCTAGCTATATACCGATCACCTCGTCTAAGACGATTTGGGTTGGTAGTT
>WLIC01000101.1 GCA_009702405.1 Actinomycetota bacterium | reverse complement strand
GCAATGGTCGCTAGAAGAACACCTGGTTTCACCGGTGCTGATTTAGCTAACGTTCTAAACGAAGCTGCATTGCTAACCGCACGTAATGGTGAGAAGCAAATCACTAATGAGATTCTTGATGAATCTATTGATCGTGTTATCGGTGGTCCTGCTAAGAAGACTCGTCTAATGCAAGATGCAGAAAGATTGAATACCGCTTATCACGAAGCAGGTCACGCACTTGTTGCAGCATCACTAAATCACAGTGATCCTGTTTCTAAGGTGACCATCTTGCCTCGTGGTCGTGCACTTGGATACACGATGGTCTTGCCTCTTGAAGATCGTTACTCAGTTACTCGCAACCAGTTACTAGACCAGATTGCATATGCAATGGGTGGTCGCGTTGCTGAAGAGGTTGTTTACGGTGATCCAACTACCGGTGCATCTAATGACTTCGAGAAAGCTACTTCTATTGCGAAGGCAATGGTTATGCAATATGGAATGTCTAGCCTCGTAGGTTCTGTTTCTTATGGTCAAGCTGGTGAAGTATTCATCGGTCGTGACATGGCTCACACCAAGGAATACTCAGACATCACTGCTCAGCAGATTGATAAGGAAATCAGAGGAATCTTGGATGCAGCTCACGATGAGGCATACAAGGCAATCAACCTAAACCGTAAGGTTTTAGATGCTCTTGCTAAAGAACTCATGGAGAAGGAAACCTTGAACGCTGAGGAGATTGCCAAGATCTTCAAGCCAGTAAAGAAGCTTCCTAAGCGTCCTCAGTGGCTATCTAAGAAGTCAAGACCAAAGCCTAAGCAAGGTCCTATCGCTATCCCGGCTAAGGGTTCAACGGCTTCTAAGCGTGCAGCAGCAACTGCTCAGGCTAAGAAGACCACTAAGACCAAAAAGGCCTAGTTAGATGGTTGACGCCGAGAGAATCAAGGCAGCAGTTCAAGAACTGCTCCTAGCTATCGGCGAAGACCCTAACCGTGATGAACTAAAAGCAACTCCTCAAAAGGTTGCTGATGCTTACGCAGGCTTCTTCTCTGGAGTTGGGCAGGATCCGCTAGAAGCTCTAAAAGATACTTTCCCAGCGGAGCAAAACGATGTTGTGATTCTCAAAGACATTGATTTAGTTAGCATCTGTGAGCATCACCTACTTCCCTTCACAGGGGTAGCGCATATCGCTTACCTGCCAACAGATCGAGTTATTGGTTTAGGAAGATTACCTAAGCTAGTTGAAATACTTTCAGCTAGACCTCAACTGCAAGAGAACCTAACTGCACAAATAGCTGATGCTTTAGAGCAAGGTCTTGGCACTAAAGGAGTTGTTGTTGTAATCGAGGCAAGACATCACTGTGTTGCATCTCGTGGCGCTAGACAACCTGAAGCCAACACTGTGACGATGGCATCGAGAGGTGTTTATTCAGAGGCAGTTAACCGTGCTGAAGTAATGGCACTTATCGCAAAATGAAATACAACCCAACTGCCCCTAAAGCAAAACCATTAGTCATGGGTGTTCTAAATATCACTCCGGATAGTTTTAGTGATGGCAATCTATACACATCATTGGATGCTGCATTAGATCACGCCAGATTACTTGCCATCAGTGGCGCTGACATCATTGACATCGGTGGTGAATCAACCAGACCAGATGCTGAACGTATAACCATCTTGGAAGAACAGGAAAGAGTTCTTCCTGTCATCAAGAAAATTGTTGAAGCTGATTTAGGTGTTCAACTAAGTATCGACACCATGAATGCTGAAACAGCTAAAGCTGCTGTTGCTCTTGGTGTTTCAATCATCAACGATGTTTCAGGAGGTCTTGCAGATCCTGAAATGTTCAGAGTCGCTGCTGAAACAAATGCAACTCTAGTTATCTCCCATTGGCGTGGACACAGCAACATCATGAACACTTTGAACTCTTACCAAGATGTTGCAGCTGAAGTTGCAACTGAATTACAACAAAGAGTAGACGCAGCTATTGCTGCTGGGGTTAGTAGAGACAAGATTGTCGTTGACCCTGGTTTAGGTTTTGCTAAAGACATGAAACAGAACTGGCAGTTAGTTGCTCGTTTAGATGAGATAGAGAAACTAGGTTTACCGATACTTGTTGGAGCATCTCGTAAGAGATTTATTGCCGGTGCTTTAGATGAAGCTGAACCAAATACCGTTTCAATGGAAAGAAGAGATGTTGCAACAGCTGTGCTGACGGCTCTGCTGATGCAGCGCAAACTCTGGGGAGTTAGAGTTCACAATGTTCTCTCAACTGTCGATGCAATCAACATTGTTGGTGCGTTGCACGAGGGTCAGCCCGATAAGCGACAGAATTAACCCATGCGTCACAAAATAGCTATTGAAGGTTTGAGAGTTTTTGCTCACCACGGTGTTTTCGACTTCGAAAGACAGAATGGTCAAGACTTCTATATAGATGCAACCGTTTGGATTGAAGGCGATGCAGCTGCTTTCAGTGACGATCTTTCAAAAACAGTTCACTATGGTGAACTAGCTAAAGGCCTAGTTGAACTAACCAAGAATGAACCGGTTGACTTGTTAGAGACTTTGGCTCAAAGACTCCTTGATTACTGTTTGAACTTTGGCCGTGGCATCGTGCTTAAAGCCAAGGTAACTGTTCACAAACCTAATGCTCCGATTCCTTACGAGTTCAAGGACGTTAGCGTAACCGTCAAAGCTAACCGTGATCAGTGATGGCAACTAAAGCAGTTATAGCTTTAGGTAGCAATCTAGGTGACCGCAGAGCATCAATCGTTCAGGCTATTGCTCGCATAGCTAAGACCCCAAGAATTAGGGTCACTAAGTACGCCCCCATCTTTGAATCAAAGGCCCTGACTTTGACTGGCATTGACACCTCTAAACCTGAGTATCTAAACACTGTCATCGAGATAAAGACATCCCTAAAGCCTGAGGAACTCCTCCTTGCCCTGCAGGCAATAGAGAACCAGCTGGGGAGACTTCGTAAAGAGCGTTGGGGCGATAGAACCATAGACATCGACATCATTACCTACGGCCAACATTCCCTAAATTCTAGAAGTCTTGTAATTCCTCATCCAGAGGCTGCTAACCGTTCATTTGTGATTGTCCCTTGGTATGTGATGGACCAGTCAGCGAAACTGCCAGGTATTGGGAGAATAGAAAAGCTAGCTGAAAGCTATGCAGATCAGGTGCAAATAAAGTGAAGCCAATAAGTGTTATCGGAGTTATCTCCTGGACGCTACTTGCAGCCTTGGCAGGCTTTGGTTACAGCAACTGGGCAATAGCTAATGGTTTTCACATTCCAGTTAGCGGCATAACGCTATCTATTTCAGTTGCTGTTGTTTGCATCATTCTTTTAGTTCTCGTCTATCCGATTTGGAAATACAAGAGAAACCTAAAGAAGGTTCTTGAAGCTAAAGATGCGACAGTGAAGAAAGTTCTTCCTGTTGATCCTTTCTATGCGGTGCGAGTTTTACTTCTAGCTAAAGCAGCCTCTGTTACAGCCGCACTATTTATTGGTTGGCATGCAGGAGTTTTAGTCAAACAATTCTTATCTCCGGTTATCGCAACAGAAGCAATAGCACCTAACCTTTCTGCTGCCATAGTTTCACTGTTACTACTAACAACAGCTTTCATTGTTGTTGAGATTTGTAAATTACCTGATGATGGCAATACTCCAAAGAACAAGTCAGTTACTGCCTAATGTCTAATCGTTTATCTGTCGCAGTTATCGGTGCAGGCCCAGTTGGCCTTGCTTTAGCTAAAGCGGTATCAGATGCAGGTCATCAATTACTAGCTATCGCAACAACAGATCCAGCAAGAGCAGAACAAGTCAATGCTGTTCTGCCAGGTGTTCGCATAGTTCCAGTTGTTGATGCGATGCAGGGAGCAGATTTAGTTATCTTTGCTATTCCTGGAGTAGAGATAGCAAAGCTTGTTACAGGTCTTACAAAAACAGATTCCTTTGCTAGAGGTCAATTACTTGCTCACACTTCACCTGAGTATGGATTTGAAGT
>WLIC01000100.1 GCA_009702405.1 Actinomycetota bacterium | reverse complement strand
TCTAAATCGTTGTGAACTTTTAGCGCTGCATCAAAATCATTGCGATTAGTTGCATCAACTAGATCGCGATATGCCTTAGGTGCAATGTTTGCTGTGACACCAATCAAACCAGTTGCACCTAGTGAAATGTGTGGCAGAACGTTGCTGTCATCACCTGAGAAGTAAAGCAAATCGGTTTCGTTTAGCACTCTAGAAACTTGAGCAAAGTCGCCTTTGGCATCTTTGATGGCAACAATGTTGGGGTGCTTAGCTGCTCGAAGAATAGTTTCAAACTGGATAGGAATACCAGTTCTCCCTGGAATGTCATACAAAATAACTGGAAGATCGGTTGCATCAGCAATCATTCTGAAGTGGGTAAGAACACCAGCTTGAGTTGGCTTGTTGTAATAAGGAGTGACAATCATCACACCATCGGCACCTGCTGCTTCAGAAGCTTTGTATAGCTGCATAGCGTGAGCAGTTTCATTGGAGCCACCACCGGTGATGATCTTGGCTCGACCAGCAGATACTGACTTACCAACTTTTACCAACTGCAATTTCTCAGCGTCAGTAAGTGTGCTGGTTTCCCCTGTGGTACCGGTAACAACAACACCATCAGCACCATTAGAGATGACGTAGTCAAGGTGCTTTTCGGTGGCAGCCCAGTCAACTTCACCATCAGGCGTCATAGGGGTAACTAAGGCAACAAGTACCTGACCAAATAAATCTTTATGTTTTTCCGACATAGGACAAGATTAGTGGTCAATAAGAATTAGGTAAAACCTAACCTTACGGAGCCACACGACCGTTCTCGTTGAAAGCGTTGTATGTGTAAGGCATTAGCTCAGCCCAGAAATCTTCCATCTTCTCAGCACACATCTCAATTTCACGCTGCGGGAAAGATGGGAAGTGAGTACCTTCACGCTTAGTTCTAAGGCTTAGGAAATTCATAAGAGCACGAGAGTTCATAGTCACATACATAGATGAATAGATGTTTAGTGGCAAAACAATACGTGCAACTTCACGAGCAACACCTGCTTCAAGCATGCGCTGGTATGACTCATAGGCCTGCGCAGAGGTAGTTCTAGTCTCTTGTTCAACCAGAGCAATCTGCTCAGCACTACCTGGGAGGAACTCATAGTGACCAGTTTTACCAACCTGCAATAGGTTACGGTCAGGACCTGGCACATAAAACACTGGACTCAGTTCCTTGTATCGACCTGATTCTTCGTTGTATGAAGCAATGCGGTGACGTTGGAATTCTCTAAATACGAAAATAGGAGCTTGAACATAGAAAGTCATTGAGTTGTGCTCGAAAGGTGATCCGTGACGGTCTCTCATCAAGTAATTGATAAGACCTTTGCTTCTCTTCTCATCTTCACTGGCATCAGTGTGAGCTGCTGCTGCCTCAAGGGATTGCTCACCCTGGGTAGACACTCGAGCAGCAAAAAGCACATCGCTATCAGAAGCGCTTGAACGGACTAATTCGACGGTAACGTCGCTACGAAAAATAATGTCAGACACGGGTAAAAGCCTACCTTTTAGATGTGGCTATTGCTTTACGCATCGCCCCTCTGGCGCGTTTTCTATCCCCACAGGCATCATAAATAAGTCCAAGGGAAAACCAAGATCTCCAGTTCTCTGGGTCGTTGGTTGCAGCTACCTGATACTTTTCAAATTCAAGCATCGCCTCAGCCTTATTGGCTCGACCCGAAGGCATGACGCTGAACTCAAAACGTGGCCAAGCCCCTTCATCTTCAAGTGCTTTACCGAGCTTTTCTATTGCCAAACCAAACCTAAGTTCCCTATAAATACCCCAAGCACCAAATAACGGCAAAATCAGGATGCAAAAGCCCATAACTTGAGCTACCGGTGAAGGTTGAATTAGAAATAGGTAACCTTGCTGACCTAGCAGCGCTAAATACATGACAACTAATGCCGACATGATTACGGCACCTAGTTTGGCTGAAGTCATTTCTTAGATACCAAGAATTTTGTTCAGTCCAACAGTCAAACCAGTTGCTGTTGCAGTGAATCTGATTGAATGCAAGATACCTAAAGCGTAAGCCTGAACTGATCCAGTTGAATGTGAGATGGTTAGAACTTCGTCTTTGCCACCAAGATTAACTTCCTGCTTTGCAGAGACTCCATCAAGTCGAAGGCTGTGAATTGGAACTCCAGCGACCACTTCCCCACGAGCTTGCTGACCAACACGAGGAATCAGAGGCTGATCCTTGCCAGCAGCTTTTCTACTCTCAGAAATAAGTTCAGCTGTTCTAACCGCTGTGCCAGAAGGAGAATCAATCTTGCCTGCGTGATGAGTTTCGATAATCTCAATGGAATCAAAATACTTTGCAGCCTCAGCTGCAAACTTAGTAGCCAAAGTTGAACCAACTGAGAAGTTAGGAACAACGACTACTGCCCCAGCACCCACCTTTGCTTCAACCTCATTCAACAAACCTTGAGACCAACCGCTGGTGGCAACTAAGACCTTGATTGAGTTAGCAATAGCAAAATCAACGACCTGCTTACTAACCTCCAACTTGGTTGCATCAAAGATTACATCTGCACCAAGTGCTTGGCTCAGTTCACTCTTAGAATCCAAAGCAGCGTGCAACTCAAGATCAGGAGCACCATGGATGATATCCAGTGCTAACTTACCCATCCGGCCGGTAGCACCAACAACTGCAACTTTTATAGTCATGAGATAAAACTTACCAATCCACTAAACAAACTCATCAAATAGAGACTCTTTGACATCGCCAACAGCAATAAATGACTTAGCTGAAGATGACATCAGGCTAGCTAATGCCTGAACATCAGAGAGGTTCACTGCTGAGTAACGAGCCAACGACTCATCAAGATCAATAAATTCACCATCGGTAAGCTCTGCCCCGCCTAGACGAGACATTCTTGCCTGAGTGCTTTCAAACTTTAGAGCCAAACCACCAGAAATGTTTCCCTTAGCTAAATCAAGTTCAGCCTCAGTGATTCCATCAGCTGCAACCTTCTCAAGTTCAGCAAGCATCAACCTAATAACTTCAGGAGCTTTCTGCGGTGAACATCCGGCATACAAACCAAAGGCAGCAGCATCGCTATAACCCTGGTTGAAAGAGTAAACCGAGTAAGCCAAGCCACGCTTTTCACGTATCTCTTGGAAAAGTCTTGAAGACATTCCCCCGCCAAGAACTGTGTTGAGAATTGCCATCGCATAGCGACGATCATCTCCTGCAACCAATCCTTGTGAACCTAGCACGATGTTTGCTTGAGCAATCGGTCTGTTAATTACCTTCACTGTTGGTGCAACATCTAAAGACACAGCACCTTGATTACGCCAAGCTCTTGGAGTTGCAGTTAGATTCAAATCCCAACCCGCAAGCTCAAGGTTTTCAGTAACTAGCTGAAGTAATTCATTGTGGTCAACCCCACCAGCAGCTGTTACCACTAGATCTTGAGGGCGATAGTTCTTTTGGTAGTGCTGCCAAACAGCATCTCTAGAAACAGCCTTAATCGTGTCTGGAGTTCCACCAATGGGTCTACCCAATGGATGAGCCCCCAGAACAGCTTCAAAGAATTCTTCGTGAGCAACATCCTGAGGATCATCGTCATTCATGGCTAGTTCTTCAAGAATTACTGTTCGTTCATTCTCAAACTCAACCGGATCAATGACAGATGAAGTAAGCATGTCAGCGATAACTTGAACCGCAACAGGTATTGCCTTGTCCTGCACTCTTGCATAGTAAGAAGTGTGTTCTTTACCTGTTGAAGCATTAGATGCTCCACCGACTGAATCAAAAGCAACGGCAATATCTAGTGCAGATCTAGATTTAGTTCCTTTGAATAACAAGTGTTCAAGGAAGTGAGTTGAACCATGATGACCATCAACTTCATCTCTTGAACCAACAGCAACTGCGAAAGATACTGAAGCGCTCTGAGCGCTAGGCATGCTTTCAGTTAAAACGCGAACACCGCTTGGGAGAACAGTGCGGCGAACCGTACTGCCTCCCGAAGCGGTGAACTCAATTTCGGGTTG
>WLIC01000010.1 GCA_009702405.1 Actinomycetota bacterium | reverse complement strand
CTACGTAGCCGACGATTCCACACATACCTCTAGTTTAAGGCAGAATGGCATTGTGACTGCAGTTCCGGCAGGGTCAAACCCTATAGATGAGCAAGCAGTTTCCCCATTTGTTGATATTTCAAGATCCGACTGGGCAGAACTAGCTAAAAGCACTGAAGCACCGCTAACCCAAGTAGAAATCGAAAAAATCCGCGGTTTAGGTGACTTTCTAGATTTAGCCGAAGTTGCAGAGATTTATCTGCCGCTTAGCCAGCTACTAAATCTCTATGTGAGCCAAGCTCAGAACCTGCATCAAATCTCAGGTCAGTTCTTAGAACGAACCAACAAGCGAACACCTTTCATTATTGGCGTTGCCGGTTCTGTTGCTGTTGGTAAGTCAACTGTTTCAAGATTGCTAAAAGAATTACTAAGCAGATGGCCCTCAACGCCATCTGTTGCTCTGGTAACCACTGATGGTTTTCTTTATCCAAACGCTGTTCTCGAAGAACGTGGGCTTATGCAACGCAAAGGTTTCCCAGAGTCATACGATCGACTAGCTCTTCTAAAGTTTGTGGCTGATATCAAATCGGGCAAAGAACGAGTTACTGCTCCGCTTTACTCTCACCTCACCTACGATATAGTCCCAGGTGAAGAAGTGGTAGTTGAATCCCCTGATGTTGTAATCGTCGAAGGTTTGAATGTGTTGCAACCTCCGTCTTTGGGTCAAGAGGTAGCGCTAAGCGATTACTTTGATTTCAAGATCTATGTTGATGCGCCAACAGATGAAATCGAATCCTGGTATCTAGCTAGATTCAAACAACTGAGAGAATCTGCTTTTAGAAACCCTGAATCCTATTTCCATAAATACGCAGAAATGGAATTAGAAGCAGCTCTAGATCGGGCTAAAGAGATCTGGCGAACAATCAACTTACCTAACCTGATAGAAAACATCATCTCCACCAAATCAAGAGCAACCTTGGTATTGCAAAAGGGAGAGAAACACAGAGTTGAGAGAGTTCTTCTAAGAAAGATTTAGGTTAAAGAAAAAGACCCTAGTTCCCCAGGGTCTTCTTCTTTAGAAAACTATCTCTTGCACTTATTCTTTTCAGTGGCAAGTTCGGCAGCCTTGTGAGCTGCTCTATCAGCAGCTTCCTTAGCAGCTGCAGCCGCGTCTTCAACATCAGAGACAACATCGGTAACAGTAGTGGTAACAGTCTCAACAGCAGCTGCAGCGGCAGCTGCATCAGCAGTAGCCTTCTCAATTGCTGCAGTTAGCTTAGTTAGGTCTCTTTGAGCTTCAGCTAATTCTCTTTGTGCCTTAGCTAGGGCCTTATCAGCCAAAGTTGCAATCTTTGTGGTTAGGGCAGCAATCTTGTCGTTCACCTTAGTTAGTTGCGCATTCAGTTCAGCAAGAGTCTTAACTTTCTTTGCTTTGCCTTCTCGCGCCTTCTTCAGATCAGATTCGGCCTTTTTCTTTTTATCTCCAAGTTTTTCAGCTGCGCGCTTGGCATCTTCAGCAGCCTTCTTAGCAGCTTTCGCTTCGGCGTCAAGAACGTTCTGGTTTTGAACATCAGAAACGGAACACTTACCTTTTTCAGGACCGTGCTTAGGGGATGCTGTAGCGGCAACAACGGGTGCTAAGAGCAGGGCTGCTGCAGCAAGGGCAACGGTTAGTTTTTTCATGACTTCTCCTTATAAGGGGCTTTGATTTCAGAATAGTTGGTAAAGGTTAACGAAATACCGCTTTTCCCCAGGACTCAGGGAACTCCAAGGAAACTCTAAACAGCTAGATTCTTCTCAACAACTCTGGCTATACGGTCAGCCCATGAATGAGCAGTTCCTTCGTCAGCAGCTTCGACCATTACTCGAACAAGTGCTTCTGTTCCAGAAGCTCTGAGTAATACTCGTCCGGTTGAACCTAAATCTGTTTCAGCTTCAGCAACAATGTCTTTTAGTCCCTGATCTGAATCAACTCTGGAACGGTCAACGCCTTTGACGTTGATAAGCACCTGAGGGTAAGTCTTCATTTGGGCTGCTAGTTCCTTTAGTGATTTACCGGTTCTCTTAACCTCTGCTGCAATCATCAAGCCAGTCAAAATACCATCACCGGTAGTTGCAAAACGACTAAAGATAATGTGACCTGATTGCTCACCGCCTAGGGTGTATCCGCCTTCACGGATTTGCTCAAGAACATACCGGTCGCCAACCTTGGTTTCAATCATGTCAATCTGAGCGTCACGCATAGCAATTCGCAAACCTAGGTTACTCATCACTGTTGCGACCAAAGTATTACGAGCTAGTTCTCCCCTAGCCTTCAAAGACAAAGCCAGGATGGCCATCAGTTGATCACCATCAACTAGTTGACCATCTTGATCAACTGCCAAGCATCTATCAGCATCGCCATCATGAGCAAAACCCATGTCTGCATTATGTTCCAACACTGCTGACTGCAGCGCACTCATGTGTGTTGAACCAAAACCAGCATTGATGTTTAGGCCATCAGGATCATTACCAATGACTATTACCTGAGCTCCTGAATCTGCAAATACCTGAGGTGAAATAGCTGAGGCTGCACCATGAGCACAGTCGATAACAATCTTTAGTCCATCCAGTGGATTAGGAATTGCACCTAACAGGTGAACGATGTATCTATCTTCAGCATCAGCAAATCTCTGCACTCTACCAACACCAGCTCCGATAGGGCTAAGTGCTGTTGAGTTCATAGCTGCTTCTATTTTGTCTTCAAGTTCATCAGCTAGTTTGTGTCCACCGGCAGCAAAGAACTTAATGCCATTATCTGGAGCTGGGTTGTGAGAAGCAGAAATCATGACACCAAAGTCAGCACTGAAATCAGCGGTTAGAAATGCAGTTGCTGGTGTTGGGATTACTCCTGCGTCATAAACATCAACACCGGAAGAAGCAAGGCCAGCAGAAACTGCTGCAGCTAAATATTCACCAGAGATTCTTGGGTCACGACCAATGACAGCGATAGGTCGTCTGCCTTCATTGCGCGCAGCTTCACCTAAAACAAGTGCAGCGGCTTTAGCTAAATTAAGTGCTAGATCAACAGTGAGGTCGCGATTGGCAACTCCACGAACACCATCGGTACCAAATAGTCTGGCCATGGTTTTAGATTAGACGAGCAGTGGCTCGAAGCGACTTAACGCTTAGAGAACTGTGAAGCCTTACGAGCCTTCTTAAGACCAGCCTTCTTGCTCTCGATAACACGTGCGTCACGAGATAGGAAGCCTGCCTTCTTCAAAGCTGGGCGGTTGTTGTCGCGGTCAATCTCATTTAGTGAACGTGCAATACCTAGACGAAGAGCACCGGCTTGACCTGCAACTCCACCACCGTTGATACGTGCAGTTACATCGTATGAATCCTGAAGACCTAGAACCTTGAAAGGGTCTGTTACTAGTTGCTGGTGCAACTTGTTTGGGAAGTATTCTGCAAGGTCGCGACCGTTGATCTTGATAACACCGGTACCTGGCTTGATGCGAACACGCGCAACAGCTTCCTTACGACGACCTAGACCTGCACCTGGAACAGTTAGTGGGCCACGTGCTTTAGCAGGTGCCTTAGTTTCCTTAGCTGCAGGAGTTTCTGTGGTGAAAGATGATGGCGCAGCTTCAACAGCTTCAGCGACTTTCTTAGTTGGCATTCGTCTTCTTCTCTTCTAAGCGCTTACTGCGCTACCTGACCAATTGTGTATGGCTTTGGAGCCTGTGCTACGTGTGGGTGCTCTGCACCACGGTAAACCTTAAGTTTTGCTAGCTGGTCACGACCAAGAGTGTTCTTAGGAAGCATTCCGCGGATTGCTTTCTCAACAGCCTTCTCAGGTGACTTCTCTAGAAGTTCAGCATAAGTAGTTGCAGTCATACCACCTGGGTAACCAGAGTGACGGTAAGCGTTCTTCTTCTGCAACTTAGATCCGGTTAGAGCAACCTTCTCAGCGTTGATGATTACAACGTAGTCGCCATTGTCCATGTGAGGAGCAAAGGTTGGCTTGTGCTTGCCACGTAGTAGTGCAGCTGCAGTTGCGGCCAAGCGACCAAGAACTACGTCAGTAGCATCGATTACGAGCCAGTCGTTCTGTAGCTCATGAGCCTTCGGTGAATAAGTACGCACGCTAGATTGCCTTCTATTTCTTATATCGGATTGGCGATGAAAGTAATATCTTCATCAACATGGTCGAAGCCTTTTGGCTTACGGCACCAAGGGTCAAGTTTAGCCCGAAAAGGCCTGCATATGCAACCCAAGGATTTGGACCAAAAATAGCTAATTATCGTCCAAAGATCTGGTGTG
The DNA here is from genome assembly GCA_009702405.1 of Actinomycetota bacterium. The sequence continues at coordinate 4,929 of WLIC01000010.1, read as the reverse complement.
CTGGGTTATCTGAACTTGGCTGGCATAGTCCTTTTCAGCAGGATATCCCACCTCAATAAGACTCAAGCCCTCAGGAGTGACAACCTTGAACGGATGTGCCCTGGACTTTGATTTCAGGGCTTTAGCCACGTCTTTGGGGGTTGCCCGCCCTGCTCCAACCTTGATTAGCGCCCCAACAATGGATCTGACCATATTGTGAGCAAAAGCATCGGCCAGAAGCTCAATTTCTATGACATTACCTAAAGCCTTGTTCCTTGAAACAGTAATCAACCTAAGTTCACGAATAGTGGTCGCTTTAGGCTTTGGCTTACTAAAAGCCGCAAAATCATGTAATCCGAGGAACTCTTTGCTCGCAGCCTGCATAGCCTCAAGATCTAATGGGAACTTGAGCCAAAGGTTGTATCTGGCCCTTAGCGGATTCCAACCACTGGTCGAATCAGCGATGGTGTATCGATAACGGCGATGAGTGGCCGCATACCTGGCATGAAAAGCTGCTGGAACTTCAGTGACCTTGATAATCCGAACATCAGGATCCAGTAACGAGTTCATCTTCAACCGGATGTCTTTATTTCTGCCTAAGCGCTTGAGTTGAGCAGGGCTCAAATCAACATGAACCACTTGATGTTCAGCATGCACTCCAGCATCAGTTCGGCCTGCAACTCGAAGACCAAAATCGGTCTCGGATTCCCCGAAGATTTTGTTCATGACTGAAATGACTTCACCCTGAACAGTTCTAAGTTTTGGTTGTTTAGCCCAACCAGCGAAATCAGTTCCGTCGTAACTTAGATCAATCCGAAAACGAGTCAAGCCGTCAACCAATTGGTCAACGGCTTGATTCATGAGTCTTTTTGATCTCGAGATTACTAAGCCTCGTCGGCCTTAGGAGTCTCGCCTGCTTCAGCTTCCGCTTCAGCAACAGCAGCCTCTTCTTCGGCAGGAGTCTCTTCAACTACAGGAGCTTCTTCAACAACTGCTGCTTCTTCGGCAACAGGAGCTTCTTCAACTACTGCAACTTCTTCAGCAACTGCTTCTTCAACGATGTTCTCGTCAACAACAGTCTCTGGCTCAGTGTGTGCAACAACTTCTTCAGCAACTACTGCAGCAGCAGTTCCCTTAACAGCGTTGACTAGCTTTGACTTAGTTCTTGCAGGCTTAGCAGCAACAGGCTCAAGAACAAGTTCGATTAGCGCCATAGGAGCGTTGTCGCCCTTACGGAAACCTAGCTTGGTGATTCTGGTGTATCCGCCTGGACGATCCTGAACTAGTGGAGCAATGTTAGTGAAAAGCTCGTGAACTACGTTCTTGTCAGTGATGTCAGCCATAGCTTGACGACGAGCGTGCAGGTCACCGCGCTTAGCAAGTGATACTAGCTTCTCGGCAACTGGCTGAACGCGCTTAGCCTTGGTCTGAGTTGTGGTCACTGCCTTGTGTGTGAATAGTGATGCAGCCAAGTTGTTGAGCAATAGACGCTCGTGAGCTGGACCTCCACCTAGGCGTGGACCCTTAGTTGGGCGTGGCATGAGTTTCTCCTCTTACTTTTCTTTGACCTGGGCTTACGCCTGGTCATCCTCTGCAAAGTTTGAGCTGAAGTAAGCAGCATCAAATCCTGGAACTGAGTCACGGAAACGTAGACCCATTGAAGTTAGCTTGTCGCGGACTTCATCAACAGACTTTGAACCAAAGTTGCGGATGTTCATCAGCTGGTCTTCGGTTAGGTTGATTAGTTCGCTAACAGTGTTGATACCTTCGCGCTTTAGGCAGTTGTATGAACGGACGGTTAGGTCTAGTTCTTCAATTGGCTTAGCTAGTGCTGGTGGTAGGTCAACTGGAATTGAAGATGCAGGAAGATCGATACCTTCTGCATTCTCATCCAAAGCTGCTGCAAGACCGAATAGGTTCACCAAAGTAATACCTGCAGAAGCAACAGCTTCACGAGGAGAAATTGATGGCTTGGTCTCAACATCAACAATTAGCTTGTCGAAGTTTGTGAATTCTCCCGCACGAGTTGCCTCAACACGGTAAGAAACTTTTAGCACTGGTGAATAGATCGAGTCAATCGGAATGATTCCGTTGTTAGCCATATCTGGCTGACGGTTCTGATTGGCCTGAACATAACCACGACCAGCTTCGATGGTCAGGTGCATGTCAAGGGTTCCCTTGTTTACAGTTGCGATAACCAACTCAGGGTTGTGAATAGTTACGTTCTCAGGAGCAACGATGTCAGATGCCTTAGCAACGCCAACACCTGCCTTAAGGTGAACGATAACTGGCTCATCAGCTGAAGATGAAACAACTAGATCTTTAACGTTCAAGATCAGTTCAGTAACGTCTTCCTTCACACCGTCGATAGGACCGAACTCGTGGCTGATTCCTTCAATCTTGATGCTTGTAACAGCAGCACCTGGGATAGATGAAAGAAGTGTGCGACGTAGCGAGTTACCTAGGGTGTATCCAAAACCAGGCTCTAGTGGATCTAGGGTAAAGCGAGCGCGGTTCGGGAAATTGCTGTCGATTTCTTCGTGCAGAACTGGTGTCTGTGCAATTAGCACGTTGGTTCCTTTCATTGAAACATCCGCTATTTGATGTTCCGTTTGTTGGGTTTGCTATTCAGTGGCCACTAAACAGCTTTATTAAGTTGTTGTGCTGTAAAACTTTTGAAACTTAGATACGGCGACGCTTAGGTGGGCGACATCCGTTGTGAGCTTGTGGGGTTACATCTGAGATGGACCCAACTTCAAGACCTGCAGCCTGAAGTGAACGGATAGCTGTTTCACGACCAGAGCCTGGGCCCTTTACGAAAACGTCTACCTTCTTCAAACCGTGCTCTTGAGCTTTACGAGCTGCTGCTTCTGCTGCCATCTGAGCGGCAAACGGGGTTGACTTACGTGAACCCTTGAAGCCAACATCTCCTGATGAAGACCAAGAAATAACAGCACCGGTGTCATCAGTAATAGAGACGATGGTGTTGTTGAAAGTGCTCTTGATGTGAGCCTGACCGTGCGTAACGTTCTTCTTTTCTTTACGACGTGGCTTGCGAACTGAACCCGCTGCTTTTGTCTTAGGTGCTGCCATGAGTTTTCTCCTAAATCCTTTATGCGACGCTAAAGCCGGGGGCTATTAGCGAGCCGCTTTCTTCTTGCCGGCTACGGTACGCTTTGGACCCTTACGAGTACGTGCGTTTGTCTTAGTGCGCTGACCACGAACAGGTAGTCCCTTACGGTGACGAATACCTTCGTATGAACCGATCTCAACCTTGCGGCGAATATCAGCTGCGACATCACGACGAAGATCACCTTCAACTTTGTAGTTGCCATCAAGGTAGTCACGAATTGCAACTAACTGATCGTCGGTTAGATCTTTAACGCGGATGTTCTTATCGATGTTGGTGTCGGCTAAAACTTTCACACTGCGTGTGCGGCCGATTCCATAGATGTAGGTTAGGGCGATTTCAACGCGCTTGTCGCGTGGAATATCGACTCCGGCAATACGTGCCATTTGGATTTCTCCTGTTGTTTAGAAGGTCTGCAGCAGTGCTATCTTGAATATTTATTCAAGCTCTCGCCTTCTCGAGAGGTGCCAGAAATTAATCTTGAACACTGCCTTGTTTTTATTTAGTTGTACTCATCTTTCGATGAGGTGGTGCAAATCTTCGGTGGCTTAACCCTGGCGCTGCTTGTGACGAGGGTTCTCGCAAATGACCATGACGCGACCGTGACGACGAATGACCTTGCACTTGTCGCAAATCTTCTTAACGCTTGGGTTAACCTTCATGTCTCTAAATTTCTGTTCGTGGTTTTTTTAGAACCGATTTACTTGTATCGATAAGTGATGCGCCCACGATTTAAGTCGTAGGTTGAAAGCTCAACAATCACGCGATCTTCAGGAAGAATGCGAATGTAGTTCTGTCGCATTTTGCCCGAGATGTGTGCCAAGACTTTGTGCCCGTTGGTCAGCTCTACTCTGAACATCGCGTTCGGAAGAGCTTCAACAACAATGCCCTCGATCTCGATGACGCCGTCTTTGCTGGCCATGTACTCACTTATCTTCTTTGCTTTGATGCCCCAAAAGCACGCGAAAATACCCGATAAAAATTAGGGATTTTACGTGCCGAAACACCAAGACTCAATCTTAGGACAAAACTGCAATAAATGGTAGTTAAGGATTTAAAGGACTTGGGATTACCCCATAAGGAGCTAGCCCCGAAAGGCCCCCATCTTCGGCAGTTAGGACCCAAATACCGTCCTTATGCCTAGCCACAGTGTGCTCCCAATGAGCCCCATCTGAGCCATCTTTGGTCGAAATAGTCCATTCATCGCTGAGAATCTTGACCTGCTCTTTACCCCCAGTAATCATGGGTTCTATGGCTATAACTAGCCCAGATTCCACTACTGGCCCTAAATCACGGGTCTGATAGTTGAAAACAGCAGGATCCTCGTGCATAGACTTACCCACCCCATGACCTATGTAATCCTGCAAAATACCGTATCTGCCGTGCTCCCGGATGGTCTTTTCAACAGCTCTACCGACCTCATTTAGCCTGGTGGCTGTAGCAAATGCAGCAATTCCAGCCCAAAGGGAGGCTTCACAGGCATCACTTAGTGCTTGACGGGATGCCATAACGGCAGCATCTCCGCCAGGGACAACCATGCTAAAAGCAGCATCGCCGTTCCAGCCAGCAGGGGTAATTGCCCCACAATCCACCGAGATTATGTCGCCAGCGGCTAAAACTCGATCTATTGAAGGAATGCCATGCACGACTTCATTGTTAATACTTGAGCATATGGTGTGGTGGTATCCCCCAACTAACTTGAAGTTAGATGAAGCCCCAAACGATCTAATAGTTGATTCAGCTATGGCATCCAGTTCCAAGGTTGAGATACCTGGCTTGATAGCAGCTTTCACAGCAGCTAGTGCATGAGCTGTAATTAG
>WLIC01000001.1 GCA_009702405.1 Actinomycetota bacterium | reverse complement strand
GCGGATCTGCAGAAGGCTATTGATGCTAGTGGTGAGAACTTCACTCTTGAGTCATGGGACTGGGACTTCTATACCGAAGCTGTTCGCCTTGAGAAGTTCAACCTAGACACCACTGCTATGCGTCCATACTTCGAACTAGAACGAGTTCTCTTCGACGGTGTTTTCTTCGCAGCTAACAAGCTCTTTGGTATCTCATTCAAGGAACGTAAAGACATCGTTACTTACCACCCAGATGCTCGTGCATTCGAAGTATTCAACGAAGATGGTTCGAAACTTGCTTTGTTTATCGGGGATTTCTACACCCGCGATTCAAAGCGTGGTGGCGCTTGGATGAACAACCTAGTTGACCAGAACCATTTACTAGGTCAACTACCAGTTGTTGTGAACAACCTAAACGTGCCTAAGCCACCTGCAGGTCAACCGACTCTTTTGACCTACGACGAGATCACAACTTTGTTCCACGAGTTTGGTCACACCTTGCACGGAATTCTCTCAGATGTGAAGTACCCAAGATTCTCCGGTACCAGCGTTGAAAGAGACTTCGTTGAGTTCCCATCTCAGGTAAATGAGATGTGGTTGACCTGGCCTGAGGTGCTAGATAACTACGCGAAGCACTATGAGACCGGTGAGAAGATTCCTCAGGAATGGGTCGACAACCTAAAGGCTGCATCTACTTTCAACGAAGGTCATGCAACCACTTCATACTTAGCTGCTGCAATCCTTGACCTTGCTTGGCATTCGCTAACTGCTGATTCAACAGTTGACGATGTTGAAGCATTTGAAGCGAAAGCAATTGCTGACTACGGACTAGATTATGGACCAGTTCCAACTCGTTACCGTTCAACATATTTCTCACATATCTTCGCTGGTGGTTACTCAGCTGGATACTACGGATACATCTGGTCAGAAGTTCTAGATGCTGACACTGTTGACTGGTTCAAGGAAAACGGTGGACTAACTAGAGCAAATGGAGATCACTTCAGAAATACTCTGCTAGCTCGTGGTGGATCTATTAACTCGATGCAGATGTTTAGAAACTTTAGAGGACGCGATGCAACCATCGAACCGCTTCTAAAGCGTCGTGGACTGCTCTAAGCCTTCTTAAAAGGGTTTCTTAGTTTCAGTAAAGCAATCAGTGCTAAGCCAAGCAATATGGCCCAGAACGCTGCTCCTACCGAGAAGAATGCAACACCGCTGGATGCAACCAAGAACGTAATAACTGCAGGCAATCTCTGCTCTGCTGTCTCCACCATCACATTGAATGAATTAACGATGGTTGGAAGCAGTGCCAGACCGCTGGCTGCAAGTAATAACTCTCTCGGTGTCTGATAAACAAAGGCAACTGCAATTCCTGCGAAGATAGCGAAAACCCAGTAAACAAGACCACCGCTTACTGAAGCTATCCAACGTTTTGAAGGATCTTTGTGCGCCTGCTCATTAGCATTTAGAGCAGCTGTTATGGCAGCTAAGTTCATTACAAAACCACCAAAGAATGAAGCAACAACAGTTCCAAGCCCAGTTGTTACAAGTGATGATCTAAACGGCACCTCATAGCCAAAAGATTTCATAATGGCTATACCTGGGATATTCTGGGATGCCAGCGCTACCAAATACAACGGCAAAGCAATTGAGAAAACGCTGGCGATGCTGAACTCAGGTTGAACCAGGTTGATACCGATCATCCAGTCAGATGCGCTAACTGAGAGACCTTGATTGATACCGATTAGGGTGAACGCCAAAACAATTGCAACTGGCGAGGCCCAAAGTGGCGCTAACCAATAAAGCAAAATCCAAACAAGTATTACTGGCAAAACCAGCATTGGATATTGAGCACTCGCGATAAACGGTGCAACACAGAAGTTAAAGATAACTCCAGCTAACATCGCGCTCGCTACAGATTTAGGAATTCTAGAAACTAACTCCCCTAGCTTTGGCCATAAACCAGTAAGCGCTAAAAGTATTCCTGTAATGAGAATGCCGCCCATGACATTTGAAAAACCAACTCCAGTAAGCGTCGAGCCTGCAAGTAATGCGGCTCCTGGTGTTGACCAAACAACTGATAGTGGCATCTTGTGTCGCCAGCTAAGAAAAATTGAGAGAGTGCCATAGAAGACCAGCATGATCGCAACCATGGATATGGTTTGCTCTTTGGTAGCACCTATGGCTACGAACGCACTCAGAAAGATTGCAGTTGTTGCTGCTGTTCCTGTGATGCTTGCAACCGCCCCAGCAATGATTGGAGCTCTAAGCCCTAGAGCTTGATTGTCGGACAATTACTAAGCCGACTTTTCTTGTCTTGAAGACTTGAAAGGAACGATAGCTGGTTGCTCTAAACCTTCAACTACAGCCTTTGTGATCTTCACGATTCCCTGTGCGGCACTACCTGGAATCTCAAACATGATTGGTCCAAGAATGTCTTCAAGGATTGAACGAAGGCCTCGAGCACCGGTATCGCGCTTGATAGCTTCTTCAGCAATCATCTCCAGTGCTTCTAAATCAAATTCAAGTTCAAAGCCATCGATCTCAAACATGCGCTGATACTGCTTAACCAAAGCATTCTTAGGTTCAACCAAGATTTGGATAAGAGCTTCCTTATCCAGCGGGGTTACCGCAGCGATTACTGGAAGACGACCGATGAATTCTGGAATCAAACCAAACTTACGAAGATCTTCTGATTGCACCTGAGTGAAGATGTCAGTTTCCTCGTCCTTGTTGCGAATGTCCGCACCAAAGCCGATGCCCTTCTTACCGATACGACCCTGCACAATTGTTTCCAATCCTGCAAAAGCTCCAGCAACAATGAAGAGAATGTTGGTGGTATCCATCTGGATAAATTCTTGCTGTGGGTGCTTACGCCCGCCTTGTGGAGGAATCGAGGCTACTGTTCCTTCAAGAATCTTCAAGAGAGCTTGCTGAACACCTTCACCAGAGACATCTCTAGTAATCGAAGGGTTCTCAGCTTTGCGAGAGATCTTGTCAATCTCATCAATGTAAATAATTCCGTGCTCTGCTCGCTTCACGTCACCATCAGCAGCCTGGTAAAGCTTGAGCAAGATGTTTTCAACATCTTCACCGACATAGCCGGCTTCAGTAAGAGAGGTTGCATCAGCAACAGCAAAAGGAACATTTAGTCGCTTAGCCAAGGTCTGAGCAAGGTATGTCTTACCGCAACCGGTAGGGCCAACCATCAAGATGTTTGATTTAGCAATTTCAATTGCATCATGAGCTTTGCCAGAGGTAGTTAGTGTTCCTGCTGAACGAATGCGCTTGTAGTGGTTGTAAACAGCAACAGATAATGCCTTCTTGGCTTGAGTCTGACCGATTACGTATTCATCTAAGAAAGCAAAGATTTCTTTAGGTCTAGGTAGTTCAAAGTCTTCGGCAACCTTCGAAGGCTTGCCCATTTCTTCTTCAATGATCTCGTTACACAGAGCTATACATTCATTACAGATGTATACGCCAGGTCCAGCAATAAGCTTTAGCACTTGCTTCTGTGTCTTAGAACAGAAGTTGCACTTGAGCATATCTCCTGATTCGCTTAGTCGAGTCATGTCAAAAGCCTACATAAACACAGGGACATTGCCTTGGAGGCAGGGCAGGAAAGCAGAAGAGCCAGGTGGGCACTTACCCACCTGGCTCTTAGCTATAAGTATTTACTTGATCCAGTAAACCTTTGCATCGGTTCCCTTGTTAGCGCCATAAACCTTGGCTCTAATTACTTGAAGTCCAAGAGTTCCCTTAGGTGCAGTAACAGTTGTTGAAACTAGACCGTCTTTGTCTGAAATCTCAGACCACTCGTCAACATCGTTACCTTCACCAAATGACTCGAAGGTAACGGTGGTGCCCTTAACTACTGCTCCAGCTAAGTTGGTTAGCTTGAAGCTAAGTTTCTTAGAAGTTCCTGCCTTAACTTTCTGAGTTGGGTTCAACGCAGTTAGCTTTGGGTTCACGAAGTGCAAGAACAACAAGTCTTTGTCTTCGCCACGTTCAGCAGCTTCGCTCGGGTGAGCAGACATGCTCGGAGCAAGAGTTGTTTGAAGACACATGGTGTCATCGCCACAAGGAATTCCCTTAGAGTACTGGTTCATCTTGTTGATAGCAGATGGGAATTGCTCACCTGTAAGGTTCCAGTTCTTCATTGTGTATGTTGCTTTACCAAAAGAGTCTGTTCTACCAATGATTGCTGTTTCACCAGCACCCATTTGTGGCTGATCGCCACACCAGTCACGAACAATAGAGCTCGTGTTAGGTCTATTGCTACCTGGGTAGTTGGTTCCCATAGTGGTCGAGAAAGTTGTCTTGCTACATGAATACTTCTTGTTCACAATCAAATAAACAGTGGCATTGGTGATAGCAACACCTGCAGCGTTGGTGTATTTGTAAGTCAGTGAGACATCGCCTTTAACATCGGCATACATAATGAACGCGTTTAGGCCTTTGCCATAGAACTGGTCCCAGTCACCTTTGGCATCTGCAGTTAGGTTCACGCTGTTAGTTGAACCAGGTAGTGGAGACACCAAGCGCATAACGTATGAGCCATTAACTGGAGCTACGTAGCCGGCAGCCTGAGCTGGTTGGATGGCGAGTGCTCCTAGTAAAACTACTGAGGAAACTGCTGCCACGATTGATCTACTCAATCTCTTGTTCATTTGATGCCTTTCGATTGTTTTTTACTTTATTTAGAACTAATTTTTCCAACTCCATCGATTGAGTAATAACGCACCCAATCGACACTTAGGGTTGCTTGGTTCAGTGTTGGATCGATACTTCCACCGAACTGACCACCCATAGCTAAATTGAAAATTACATAGAAGCTCGGGTCTTGTCCCTGAGCATTAGGACCAAAAGGCCACCTAGCCAAACCTGAATCAGATTTACGCATGCTGTAGACAACATTGTCATCCAGGTAGAACGTAATCTCATCTGCTTTCCACATCATTCCGTAACGGTGATAGTCAGCAGTTAGATCGACCATGGCGTCTTTAGTTCCGCCCTTGTATTCATGAGCACCACCACTATTTGCATAGTGCACAGTGCCATAAGTGATCTGAGGAGCAGACCCCTTGAATTCCATAATGTCTAACTCGCCACAAGCAGGCCAAGGAGTAGTTGCAATGTTGCTACCTAACATCCAGAAGGCTGGCCATGAACCATCACCGGCAGGTAGCTTTGCTCTAGCTTCGATATAGCCGTAGGTGAAACCAACCTTGTTGTATGTTGTGATCTTTCCGCTCAACCATTCACACTTACCGAAGTAACAGTTGTAACTAGTTGAGTTGGTTTGTCTGTTTGCCTGAATAGTTAGAACACCTTGACTGGAACCATCATGAGTGTTCTTTGAAGTTAGGTAATACTGTCTCTCACCGTTACCCCAACCACAGTTGTTATAAGGAGCACCGCAACCATCAGTGGTATCTGCAGTCCACTTACTTGCATCAGGAGCAGTTCCCTGAGCTCCATTGAATTCATCTGACCAAAGCAGTGTCTTCACAACTGGTGCAGGCTCAACTCCAATGGATAACAACCGATCGATTGGAACAGATGCAAGGTAATAAGCATTAGCTGGAGCTATTGCCCTGATGATGCAATCACCAAGTGCTTTAGCGTGCACCTTAGTTCCAATAATTGAACAGATATTTGGAGTCAATGAAATGAATTCAGCATCAGGACCAGCGGCAACAGCGTAAAGCTGTTGATCAGCTGTCCCTAAGAACATGTCTGCTGGTTGTCCGAACAGGACAGAGTTACCTAGCAGTGAGCCCTTAGGTGTTGCAGAGACAACAACGCCACTAGAGATGTATTTACTGCTCAGAGTTGCCACGGTGAAGCGATAAAGCGAGTTGTTAGTCAAACCGGTGAATCTAACCGAGGTGACAGTACTGGAGAGAGTTTTAACACTCTTCCAACTGCCTTTAGTTGCAGTGACTTGGTAGCCACTGATCCGATATTTACTAGTTCCAGTTGCCTTAGCCCATTTGACTGTCACAGCGGCATTGCTGGCAGTTGCAGAAACATATTTAGGCTTAGGAACAGCTGAGTTCAAGGTGGCAGCATTGGTCACACCGCTAACAGCAAGCATGCCAATGGCAATGCTTGTGATAGCGAGTAATCGGATGACTGTGCGCAAGATGACCTCAATAACTAAAGCGGAGGCGTTTCGCACAAAACGTTGATATTAGGCTAACAGGGATATGGGAAATCAAGCCCTTAGTAACAGGTGCCGTTACCGAAAGGAAACTAAGACTTTCTTGAGGTAAGAACCTGGTCGATAAGACCATATTCAAGAGCTTGAGCAGCTGTGAGAATCTTGTCGCGCTCAATGTCTTTGCTTACTTCTTCAGCAGACTTGTTTGAATGCTTAGCAATGGTCGCTTCTAACCAGACTCTCATACGCATGATCTCAGCTGCCTGAATTTCAATATCAGAAGCCTGACCACGTCCACCGCCACCAGAAGCAGGTTGGTGAATCAAGATAGTTGAGTTAGGAAGAGCAAGTCTCTTACCTGGAGCACCACCAGCAAGCAACACAGCAGCAGCAGAAGCTGCTTGACCCAAACAAACTGTCTGAATCTGTGGCTTGATGTATTGCATGGTGTCGTAGATAGCAGTTAGTGCTGTGAAAGATCCGCCAGGTGAGTTGATATACATTGTGATATCACGATCTGGGTCTTGTGATTCAAGCACTAGCAATTGAGCCATGATGTCATCGGCTGAAACGTCATCAACCTGTGCACCTAAGAAAATGATTCTGTCTTCAAAGAGCTTTGTGTAAGGGTCTAGGTGACGGTAACCGTAAGGAGTTCTCTCCTCGAAAGAAGGAAGAATATATCTGGATTCAGGCATGTTGTTTTTATTCATTCTGATTTTCCTTACTTCTTGCCTACGCCAGTTGAAACTGCAGCAAATTCTTGAATGTGGTCAACGAAACCGTATTCCAAAGCTTCTTGAGCGGTGAACCAACGGTCACGATCACCATCAGCCATAACCTGCTCAACTGACTTGCCTGTTCGTTGAGCTGTGATTGAGGCTAAGTGCTTCTTCATGTCATTGATTAGCGAAGCCTGAGTCTGAATGTCAGCAGCTGTTCCACCGAAACCACCTGAAGGTTGGTGCAAAAGAACACGAGTGTTAGGAGTTAGGAATCGCTTGCCTTTAGCACCAGCGGTCAAAAGGAACTGACCCATCGAAGCACACATACCGATACCAACTGTTACAACATCATTGGGCACATACTGCATGGTGTCGTAGATAGCCATACCAGCGGTAATTGAACCACCTGGTGAGTTGATGTAAAGGAAGATGTCCTTAGTTGAATCTTCAGCTGCTAGTAGAAGCATCTTGGCGCAGATCTCGTTAGCGTTGTCATCTCTGACGTCATCGCCTAACCAGATAATGCGATCTTTTAGTAGTCGATCAAAGACGTTACTCATTTGAATGTTTTCAGCCATTTATAGCTCCTCTTATTTGCTTCTATTGCCTAATCAAGATAACCGAGGAAACGAGGAAAACATTCGCATGTTCGCCACAGGCTAAGAATGCTTAGTCGTGGTCGTGACCTGAGTGATCCTCTGGCGTAAAGCCATCGTCAGTCTTAGTAAATTCAGCTAAATCGACAGCCTTGCCATCACTGTCAGTTACGACTGCTGCCTCAAGCACTACTGATAGCGCCTTGCGACGGGCTACCTCAGCCACAAATGAAGGAATCTGACCCTGCTCATCAACAATCTTGACGAACTCGTTAGGCTCCATTCCGTATGACTGGCTGGCCTGGATTAGGTACTGCAAGAGCTCGTTTTCGTTGACACGAAGCTGCTCTGCTTCAGCAATTGCATCTAGCAACATCTGAACCTGGAAAGACTTGGTTGATTCGATTAGCACCTCAGCACGGTGAGCATCGTCAGCCTGACGACCTTCTCCCTCAAGGTGTCTTTCAACATCTCCATTAACAAGTTCCTGTGACACTGGAACATCAATAAGAGTTAGTAGTTGCTCAGTTAGAAGTTCACGAGCCTGAAGACCCTGAGTGTATGACTTGCTCTTCTTGATTTGCTCTTCTAGAGAAGTCTTAAGTTCTGCAACAGTGTCGAACTCGCTAGCCATTTGAGCCCAAGCATCATCAAGGGCTGGAAGTTCGCGTTCCTTGACTGCGTTTAAGGTCACAGTAATTTCAGCTTCCTGACCTGCCTTGTCGCCACCGACAAGTTTGCTCTTGAAAGTTGTGGTCTCGCCTGCAGTCAAAGTATCAAGTGCATCATCGATGCCATCTAGCAAAGAGTCGCTACCAATTTCGTAAGAAATGTTCTGGGCCTGGTCAATCTGAACTCCATCAACTGATGCAGTTAGATCGATTGAAGTGAAGTCACCTTTTTTAGCAGGACGGTCAACTGTTAGCAAGGTTCCAAAACGTGAACGAAGACGGTCAAGTTCGGCATCAACTTCAGAAGCTTCCACCTTGATGGTGTCAACTTTTACTTTTAGACCTTTGAATTCTGGAAGCTTGAGTTCAGGACGAACCTCAACTTCAATTTCAACAACTAAGTTGCCGGCAAAAGTCTTCTCATCTGGAGTTGACTTCACATCTGCAGAAGGCTGACCTAGTGGGCGAAGTTTCTCCTGCTCGATTGCCTGACGGTAAACGCTGTCAAGACCGTCGTTGATGGCGTGAGCCAAGATAGCTCCACGGCCAACTCTTTGATCAAGGATCGCAGCAGGAATTTTGCCCTTACGGAAACCAGGGATGTTAACTGTTTCAGCGATGTGCTCGTAAGCGTGATCTAGGGATGGGCGAAACTCTTCTGGAGTCACCTCAATGTTCAACTTAACTCTGGTTGGGGTTAGGCGTTCAACTGTTGTCTTCAAAGGTGTCTCCTGAGCAATGTTCACCTTTGTGGCAAGGTGAACCGGTTTTTATATACAAATGGTCGGGGTGACAGGACTCGAACCTGCGATATCCTGCTCCCAAAGCAGGCGCGCTAGCCACTACGCTACACCCCGGTGGTTTTTCACTGAACTTCTCCAGAAGAAAACAACCTCCGCTATCCTAACCCATAGAATGTATCTGCGCTGAAAATGCTCAGGCATGCGGATGTAGCTCAATGGTAGAGCCTCAGTCTTCCAAACTGATGGTGCGGGTTCGATTCCCGTCATCCGCTCCAAATAGCCTAATTTTGGCAGCCAGGACACCAATAAAGCTTCCGGCTGTTCATCATCTCAATAGCTACCAAAGCCCCACATCTAAGGCATTTCTCGCCTTCACGCTTATAGACATAGTTACGTTCCGCCTTCACTGGGTTCTTCTTGGCTAGTTCATCCCTGGTGATCATGAAGCCGGTGGCAACCCCAACTTTCATGAGTTTCACAGCATCAACCCACAGTGCTTTGATGGCTGCTACCTCTAATTCATTACCTGGGATATGTGGGCTGATGCCGGCGCGGAAGAGTAACTCTGCCCGATACACATTTCCAATGCCACTAACAACATCCTGATTCATGAGTAATAAACCGATAGGACTCTTCGAGTTACTAACTCGATCAACAAATCTGGCTAGCTCTGTTTTACGAGGATCTGGGTTAGTTGGATCTGGTCCAAGTCTTTGTTCAACTAGCTTTACCGATTTACTGTCAATTACTTCGCAGACAGTTGGCCCACGAAGATCAGCTAGAAACTCTTTAGTAAAAAATCTGGCTCTAACTTGCCCAGGCAGCTCTTTATCCTTTTGAGAAGTAAAACGCCACTTGCCATAAATACCTAAATGGATTCTGCAGGTTAACCCGTTATCAAAATCTAGGAAGAGTTGTTTACCGATGGCACGAGCCTGAACTAAAACTCTGTTGTTGATAAGTTTTGCTTCACTTGCGAATCTGCCCTGTGGGGAATCAACTTTTATCTTCTTACCTTGGAAGTGTTCGTTGAACTCATTTGCAGTTCGTTGAACGGTATGCCCTTCAGGCATTTGCTTTACCTCTTCGGATTATGAAATGTCGCCAGTTTGTTCGTAGGTAGCAATCTTGCCAATTCTTCTGATGTGTCTTTCATCTTGAGAAAAAGGCTCAGCTATAAATGCATTAATAAGTTCTAAGACTTCTGCTTGATCATGCTGTCTTGCCCCAACAGCAATCACATTCGCATCGTTGTGTTGCCTAGCTAACTTGGCAGTGTCAAGATTCCAAGCCAACGCTGCTCTAATGCCGTGAACCTTATTTGCAGCTATCTGCTCCCCGTTACCAGAACCACCCAGAACAATCCCTAGAGCCTGGACCCCAGCATCCTCATCTGCCCTTACCGCTAAGGCTGCATTTATGCAGAAACTAGGGTAATCATCAAGCGGGTCATACTCTTTAGGTCCGTGGTCAAAGACCTCGTGACCGGCTTTAGATAGCTGAGAAATCAAGAAATGGCTGAGATCGAGCCCAGCGTGATCGGTGGCTATGTGAATACGCATTTTGCAAACCCTTTGAGCTGTGTTGTTGGTCAATACTAGGCTAGTTCCTGTTGTTCAAAATCAGACATTGGAGTTTGTAATGCCCGCTGAAAATCTAACCCGCATCGAAGCCTCTGAGCGTGCCGAACTAGTTGAGGTCCAGTCCTATACCGTCGAATTAGACCTACTAAAAGGTGAAGAAGTCTTTGGTGCTACCACCACAGTCAAGTTCTCAAGCAACATGATTGGTGCCTCCACCTTCATCGATGCCATTACCGCCAAGGTTCACCGTGTGACCCTAAATGGTAAAGACCTAGACCTATCTGTTGCCGATGGGATCAGGATTCAGCTAGATGACCTGCAGGCAAACAACGAACTAGTGGTTGTTAGCGATAACCCTTACATGCACACCGGTGAAGGTTTGCACAGATTCGTAGACCCAGTTGATCAAGAGGTTTACCTTTACACCCAGTTTGAAGTTCCTGACTCAAGAAGAATGTTTGCAGTCTTCGAGCAACCTGACCTAAAAGCCACTTTCCAGTTCACAGTTTCAGCTCCAAGTAACTGGAAGCTAATCTCTAACTCACCAACGCCAACTCCGGTTGACCGAGGCGATGGAACTGCTATCTGGGTTTTCGCTCCAACTCCAAGAATCTCTTCATACATCACAGCTTTGATTGCCGGCCCTTACTCTGAATGGCGCGATGAATTAGTTTCCAGCGATGGCAGAACTATTCCGCTAGGTGTTTACGGTAGATCATCTCTTGCTAAATACATTGATGCTGATTACATCTTTGAAAAGACCAAGGCAGGCTTTGTGTTCTTCGAAGAACAATTCCAATACCCATACCCATTTGAGAAGTATGACCAATTGTTTGTCCCTGACTTCAACGCAGGTGCTATGGAAAACGCTGGAGCGGTAACTATTACCGAATCATATGTTTTCCGTGGAGCAGTTAACGGATACATCAAGGAACGCAGAATCATCACAGTGCTGCACGAACTAGCACACATGTGGTTTGGGGATCTTGTCACCATGCGTTGGTGGAATGACCTTTGGCTTAACGAATCATTCGCTGAGTACGCGTCATATCTGGCAACAGCAGAAGCAACCGAATACACCGAAGCTTGGACTACTTTCACTTCTCACGAAAAGTCATGGGCATATCGTGAAGACCAGATGCCTTCAACTCACCCTGTGGTAGCAAACATACGTGACCTTGAAGATGTTCAGGTGAACTTCGATGCGATTACATATGCCAAGGGTGGCTCAGTACTGAGACAACTTGTTGCTTGGGTAGGCCAAGAGAACTTCATGAAAGGCCTTGCTTCATACTTCAAGAAGCATGCCTTCGGTAACGCTGAACTAGTTGATCTACTAACTGAACTAGAGCTAACTTCTGGTCGTGAACTTCGTGACTGGTCAAAGCTTTGGTTAGAGACTTCAGGTGTTAACACTCTTCGTGCAGAACTAACTGAAGAAGATGGCAAGATCACTTCATTTGCTGTTGCTCAGTCGCACCACGTTGACTACCCAACTCTTAGACCACACCGTCTAGGCATTGGTTATTACAACCTAGAAAACGGCAAGCTAGTTCGCACCCACCGCGTTGAGATTGACATCGATGGCGCTAAGACAGAAGTTCCAGAACTTATTGGAACCCAGCGTCCAGCTCTTATCCTGCTAAACGATGGTGACTTGGCGTATGCGAAACTTCGCCTAGATGACATTTCTTGGCAGACCACTTTGCATCACCTAGCTGACTTCTCAGACTCACAGGCAAGAGCTTTGCTTTGGGGTGCAGCCTGGGATTCAACTCGCGATGCTGAAGCAGATCCAAAGGACTTCATCCACCTGGTTCTCAAGAACATTGCAACCGAGTCAAACGCGACAGCGATGATGACTTTGCTGAACCAGTTGGTAACTGTTGCAACTATGTATCTAAAGCCAGAGAACCGCGCTGAGTACAAAGCCAAGATTGGTGATGCACTTATCGAGATGGCAAGAAAAGCAGATGCAGGTTCAGAACCACAGCTTCAGTTCCTAAAGTTCTTCCCTCGCTTTGCTTCGACTCAAGAGCACGCAGTTGCTCTTCGTGGTTTGCTAGAGGGAGAAGAGAAGCTCAAGGAAAGAGAAATCGACACTGACTTGAAGTGGGATCTACTAACAGGGCTCGTTACCCTTGGTGCTGCTGATGAAGCAGAGATCGATGCCATGCTGGCAACCGATAACACTGCTAACGGTCAGAAGGCTGCAGCAATGGCTAAGGCTGCTATTCCAACCAAAGAAGCAAAAGCTAAGACTTGGCACACTGCAGTTGAAACAGATGAATGGTCAAACACCATCTTGCAGTATTCAACTATTGGCTTCTCAAGAGGGGCGAATGCGGAACTTCTTGCTCCTTACGTTGACAAGTATTTCGCTGATGTTTTGAAGATGTGGAATAACAAGACCTTCAAGATGGCTGAGTATGCGATTGTGAACCTTTACCCAATCTCTCTTGCAACAAGTGATCTAGCTGAGAAGACTCGCAAGTTCTTGGACACTCCAGAAGTTGCAGCTATTCCAGCACTACGAAGATTGCTAGTTGAAAACCTTGATCCAATCGACAGAGCTCTTAAAGTTCAAGCTCAAGACAGATAACCATGGTTAGCACTATCGCACTTCCAGACTGGCTAGAGAGTTTCTACCAGGACTGGGCTCCCGCTATTCGAATTCTGTTGACAATAGTCGCTGCTCTTATTGTTCGTGCAATATTGCAGTTTGCTATTAGAAGAACTGTGAGGGGTGTCTCTAAGAGCGTTCGCAAGATTGAAGGCAATGGTGATTCATCACCGCTAGCGCAAGCAAGGCTTTTGCAAAGAACCAGAACCATAGGCTCTGTTCTTGGAAACCTTGCTACCTGGGGTCTGACTTTCACTGTCATCAGCGTTGTTCTCTCTGAAGCAGGAGTTTCCCCAGGTGCAATCATTGCTGGTGCCGGAATCTTAGGTGCAGGTCTTGGTTTCGGTGCTCAATCCCTAGTTAGAGATCTCATCTCAGGTTTGTTTATTGTCTTTGAAGATCAGTACGGTGTTGGCGATTCAGTTGACTTAGGTTCAGCCTCAGGTGTTGTTGAAAGCGTAGGACTTCGAGTTACCCAAGTTAGAGATCTTGAAGGAACTCTATGGTTTGTTCGTAACGGTGAGATTCTCAGAGTTGGTAACCAGTCTCAAGGATGGTCAAGAGTTGTTATCGATGTTGCTCTGGCTTATCAAACCAATGTCACTAAAGCTCAAGAAGTGCTAGCCAAGGCAGCCAAGAGTGTGAAGGGTAAGTCACTTGCTCCAGCTGAGATCTGGGGAATCAACGCGCTAAGTGGTGATCAGGTAGTTGTTCGACTAGTGCAAAAGACTAAGCCCGAACATAAAGATGATTTAGCCAGAGAACTTCGTTTAGCTGTTAAGACTGAAATGGATAAGAACAAGATCAAGCTAGCCCCAGGTTCTAATTCGATCTTTGTTAACATCAAAAACTAATGACTGACAACGAAGAGTATGCAGACCGCGAACAGGTTGAAACCATTCGCCTGGTTGGTCAAGACGGTAGCAATGTTGCAGGAGATATCTACGCACTTGTTGGAGGTAAGACATTCTTTGTGAATTTGTGTACCAAGTTTTATGAAGGAGTTGCAACAGATGAAATTCTTAGACCTATGTATCCAGAAGAAGATCTAGGTCCTGCTGCAGAACGACTACAGCTGTTCCTTGAGCAATACTGGGGCGGACCTAAGACTTATCAAGAGCAGCGTGGGCATCCTCAACTTCGTATTCGACACATGCCTTTCAAGATCAATCCAGCAGCAAGAGCAGCTTGGGTGAAACATATGAGAAACGCATTAGATGCTCAGAAACTTCCACCGATTTATGATGCTCAGATGTGGGCTTATTTGGATCGTGCTGCAACCGCGATGCTTAACACCATGGAAGATTAGATTTCAGTTGGTACGTAATCTCTAGCGAATTTTGCAAGCACGTGACCATTTTGCGAACTTAGTCTTATCCAGTCCCCTGAAACATACCAACTAACCATTTCACCTTCAGTCAGAAAACCTAATCCTGCTGCGATAAAAGCTGCACCCATAGGGATTGGGAATTTGTAATCAAATGCTCGACTCCAGATTTCACTTCTAACGCGAGCAGCAATTGGTCCACCAACTGAAGATGGCAGAGTCTCTGTTACTTCAGCGATGCCTTTTCTAGCAATTTCGGTAAGCTCAGTCTCAACTATCTCTCCACCTAGAATCCACCCGGTTCTAGTTGGAGTCTCAGCACTCCAGGCAACATTAACTAATTCCTGGTTCAGAGTGACTTCATTCGATGCAAGTTCTTTCTTTGCATTTAGATTCGCCAAGCGATCTGCCAAACTCAACTTCTCCTCAATCACAACGCCAGCGAGCATGTTCTGAATGCACTCAGCAAGAGCCGTAATTCCAACGGTCAGATCAAACTCCGTTGGTTTTGCAAGTGCCATGGTTCGAAGACCCAGCATCACAGAACTGCCATCGGAATATTCACCTGCAAACAACGGCGCAACATAAACAGTTAAAACATCACCGTAGGCACGTAATCGAACAGCACCAACCGGGTCCATTCGCTTAGCTCGATCAAGGTAACGACCAAGATCAACAAGGTCATCTGTTTCAGGTAATTGGAAGGTATTTAACATGGCAGAACTAAACTAACCTGTGAGAGCCCTAATCAATGACGATGTGGAGTTGTTTTGACCGAATCTATGCCCATTCCGGCAGATCCGCTTAGCGAACTATTAGAAACACTTGCTTTAGAGAAAGCAGCTAGGACTAAAGAAGACATTTTTATCGGCCCGAGTAACTTCATGCCAACAGGCAGAGTCTTCGGTGGCCAACAGCTTGGCCAGGCTCTGATGGCTGCTAGTAGCACTGTTGCAGAGGACAGAGCAATTCATTCTTTGCATGGCTATTTTCTGCGAAGTGGTGACATGGATCTACCAATCACTTATTCAGTTGATCGGCTACGTGATGGAAAATCTTTTAGCACCAGACGAGTGCAGGCATATCAAAATGGCGAACCACTATTCTCCTCAATCTATTCCTTCCAAATAAATGAGGCAGGTTTGGAGCATCAAGATTCATTGCCAGAAGGGATCCCCGAGCCAGAGTCACTTCCTCCCCTAATTGATCTAATGGCAGGCATGGATGATCCTGCTGCACAGTATTGGGCTAAGGCGAGGCCATTTGATATGAGACATATCGAGAAATCTATTTACTTCTATATCGAAGGTGAACACGTTGCTCACCAAGCTATTTGGTTTAAGACAATAGGTCCGATGCCAGATGATCAGAATTTACACAACGCTGCACTGGCTTATGCCAGCGATTACTCACTTCTTGAGCCGATCTATCGCAGACATGGTTTGGTCTGGTCACATCCAGGTTTGATGGTGGCAAGCCTTGACCATGCTATGTGGTTCCACCGACCAGCCAGAGTTGATGAGTGGTTACTGTATGTGCAAGACAGCCCGAACGCTAGAGGTGCAAGAGGTCTTTCGCTGGGAAAGATATTTAATCGCGCTGGTGAACTCGTCGCAACCGTAGCTCAAGAAGGCTTGGTTCGGATTCCTCACGAGGAATTAGCGAATCACTAGTCTCTAGTTAGACGACGGTAAGTAGAGCGGTGAGGCTTAGCAGCTTCTGGACCTAGACGAGCAATCTTGTTCTCCTCGTATGCTTCGAAGTTTCCTTCGAACCAGTACCACTGGTCAGGATTGTCATCGGTACCTTCATAAGCCAAGATGTGTGAAGCCACTCTGTCCAAGAACCATCTATCGTGCGTAATAACCACAGCACAACCAGGGAACTCCAGCAGCGCGTTCTCAAGAGATGAAAGTGTTTCAACATCTAGATCGTTTGTTGGCTCATCGAGTAGCAATAGGTTTCCACCCTGCTTCAGAGTAAGAGCAAGGTTTAGTCGATTACGCTCACCACCGGATAACACACCAGCTGGCTTCTGCTGATCTGGTCCTTTGAAGCCAAAGGCAGCAACGTATGCACGTGAAGGCATAGTTACGTTACCAACCTGCAAGAAATCAAGGCCATCAGAAACAACTTCGAACAGTGTCTTAGTCGGATCGATACCGCCACGAGACTGGTCAACGTAAGAAACCTTTACAGTTTCACCAATCTTTAGTTCTCCCCCATCAAGTTTTTCTTCACCCATGATGGTTTTGAAAAGAGTTGACTTACCAACACCGTTAGGACCGATAACACCTACGATTCCGTTTCGAGGCAAACTGAAAGTCAAACCATTGATAAGAGATCTGCCTTCAAAACCTTTTTGTAGATTGGTTGCTTCCAAAACGATGCTGCCTAGACGTGGGCCTGGTGGAATCTGAATTTCTTCAAAGTCTAGTTTTCTGGTTCTGTCAGCTTCAGCTGCCATCTCTTCATAGCGAGCAAGACGAGCTTTAGATTTTGTTTGACGAGCTTTAGGTGAAGATCTAACCCACTCAAGTTCATCGGTTAGACGTTTAGCTAGCTTGGCGTCTTTTTTACCTTGAACGTCTAGTCGTTCTTGTTTCTTCTCAAGATAAGTTGAGTAGTTACCTTCGTAAGGGTAAGCGCGACCTCTATCTAGTTCCAGAATCCATTCAGCAACGTTATCTAGGAAGTATCTATCGTGAGTAACAGCTAGAACTGCACCAGGATACTTAGCCAAATGCTGCTCTAACCAAAGAACTGATTCAGCATCAAGGTGGTTAGTAGGTTCGTCAAGAAGTAAAAGATCAGGCTTTTCCAAAAGCAATTTACATAAAGCAACGCGACGTCTTTCACCACCGGAGAGATGAGTAACCGGAGTGTCTCCAGGTGGGCATCTAAGGGCATCCATTGCTTGCTCTAATTGGCTATCAAGATCCCAAGCATCAAGGTGGTCAATCTCTTCTTGCAGAGTTCCCATCTCAGCTAACAAAGTGTCGTAATCAGCGTCTGGGTTAGCTAGCTCTGCGCTGATCTCATTGAAACGGTCAAGCTTGCCTTTGATGTGACTAACAGCTTCTTCAACGTTTCCTAGAACTGTCTTCTCTTCGTTTAGCGGCGGCTCTTGGAGCAAGATACCGACTGAATGCTCTGGTGACAGTCTTGCTTCACCATTAGATGGAGTATCAAGACCAGCCATGATCTTTAGAACTGTTGACTTACCAGCACCGTTAGGGCCAACAACACCAATCTTTGCTCCTGGGTAGAACGCCAAAGTGACATCGTCAAGGATCACCTTGTCGCCATGCGCCTTACGCGCCTTAATCATTTGATAAATGAACTCAGCCATTGGTTTTTAGTCCTTAAAAGTAAATGCGACACCCACATCTGCTTTTGGTCGCTTAAGGATAAGTTTATCCGAGTTAGTCAAGGCGTCAGGAGCCTGACTATGCGAGCGGGGCAGGGTGGGTGTCGCTTACTATCGGCTAGAAGTAGGGGACTTATGCCGATAGGTCTTTAGGAGTTAGCTAAGGACTTAGCCTTACCTTTACTCTTGGTAGTCTCTTCGTCTTCATCATGAAATTCAGGAGCAACTGGGTCAGCATCGATCTTGTTATGGACTGTTCTTACGAAAGTGCTCGAACCCCACATCAAGTCATGACCCACAGTCTCAGCTTCAATCTCAACCGATGTTCCAGCTCGCTCGCCGTTATCCCAGTCACGTACGCGAAGCCTTCCCATAACTATTACTCGGTCACCTTTAGAGATAGAAGTTGCAGTGTTAACGGCAAGCTGTCTGAAGGTTGTGATGGTGAACCAGTTAGTTTCTGCATCAACCCACTTGTTGTGCTCTCTATCGAACTTCCGATAAGAAGCCGCTAGACGAAACGATGTGATTGGTAAACCATCTTGGGTTACTAAATGTCTCGGTGTGGTTGCTACCAAACCTGAGACGCTAAATGTATCTGACATAAATGCCTTTCTGGGAAATGTTTATGTCAGAAAGGATTACAAAAAATAAAAAAGTCTGCTGTGGTTATCCACAGCACTGCACTTACTTTAGATACTCAGTAAAAGAAGCTCTGGTCTTAGCCATCTTGCCGCTAACCACAGCTTGGCAATAAGCATTGCCAGGATTCTTTGCAAAGTAATCCTGGTGATACTCCTCAGCATCCCAAAATATTTCTAGTGGCTGCAAAGTAGTGACAATAGGTCCATCCCACATCGTCGCCGCTTTCTCTAAAGCTTTTTCAAACAGAGCTTTCTGTTCTTCACCTTGGTAGAACATCGCTGAGCGATAACTAGTGCCAATGTCATTACCCTGACGGTTTAGCTGCCTAGGGTCATGAACTGTGAAGTAAAGATCAAGGATTACTTCAGAACTAATGATGTTCTCATCGAAGATTATCTTGGCAACCTCGGCGTGCCCTGTTCCTTCACCACAAACCTCTTCATAGGTTGGATTAGCTTTATGGCCACCCGCGTAACCACAGACAACATCGATTACACCCTTGAATTGCGAGTAAGAAGAGTCAAGACACCAGAAACAGCCACCGGCTAAAACAAATTCAGTCATGGCTCTAGCCTAGGCTGAACTAGTGAACAGAGTTGCTAACCGAAGAGCTGGTATTGGTGCAACTGCCGTATCTTTTGCAGCCCTGATGTTTGGACTAAACGCCAGCACAGTAAAAGTTATCTTGGCTACTGGCATCTCCCCTGAATTACTGGTGCTCTTTAGAGCCACCTTCACGTCTGTCGTTGCTGGATTTATATTGCTACTAACCAATCGCAAAGCTTTCAAAGTGGCAAAGAAAGACATTCCACTTCTGATCGTCTATGGAATTATCGGCATCGCCATGATGCAGTGGTCTTACTCGAATGCGGTGAGCAGATTGCCCATTGCAGTTGCACTACTCATCGAATACACCGCCATTGTCATTGTTCCGCTGGTTGCTTTGATTCTTTTCAAAGAGAAGATAAAGGCCAGATTATGGGTAGGAATTGCTGCTGTGCTAGTTGGTCTTGGCATCGTTAGCAACATCTGGGATTCTCATCTAGATCCAATCGGTGTTGCTTGGGCAGTCATGGCAGCAATTTGTGTCAGCGTTTACTTTCTTATCGGTGAACACACTCAACGTAAACGCGATGCGATGAGCACCCTGTTTTATACCTTCGCTATCGCAGCAGTGTTCTGGGCAATCATCAACATGATCAACCCATCAAAAATCCCTGACATCAACAAGATTGTGTCCCTCTCGGGAAACCTTGCTTATGTGATGTGGCCGACCTGGGTAGCTCTAGTGTGGCTTGGCATCATGGGATCTTTTGTGCCAATGCTGTTGGATTACATAGCCCTAGGTAATCTCTCCGCTACCGCTGTTGGCATCATCGCAACTTCAGAGACAGTTTTTGCATCTGCTTTTGCTTGGATCTGGTTAGGTGAATCAATGACCACTCTTGGCGTCATAGGCGGTTTAATAGTGATAACAGGAATCATCCTGGCTGAGACTTCCAGAACCAACACTTTGAAGGCATAAATGGCTAAGCGTGAGATAAAGAACAACAGCATGGCAATGATTGCAACCGTTGCACTTGTCGGCATGCTTGCCTCAGCCATTGGCTTTTTCAGCCCTGATTACTGCACCGTCCCGCAAAGCGATGACTGGACTAGCTGCGAGGCAATAGCCCAGCAAAGAAACATCGGCTCTATCGTTCTTTTTGTGCTCTGCCTTGGCGGTTTTGCTGTTTCTTTGAGCAAGCGTCGCAAGAGATAACTAATGATTAGGCTTTAGTCGTGACTAACAAAGCCGCTGCAAAGATGCATAGTTCTTCTCAGGCAACTATCGCCTTGAGAGAAGAAGTCCTCCAATATGCCAAAGACCGCATGGCTATGGACCCAGCCCCGCTTGATGGTCCCCAAACTCTTGAATACCTAAGAAAGCATGCCTCCGGAACTATTTCTGAAACTGGTTTAGGTGGACACAAAGCACTAAAAATCTTTGATGAAGTTTTAGCGCCAGCCTGTATTTCAACCGATCACCCTGGCTATCTTTCTTTCATTCCTGTTGCTCCAACAGAAGCCGCAACTCTCTTTGATCTTGTTGTTTCAGCAACATCTGTTTACGGTGGCTCTTGGCTTGAAGGCTCTGGTGCAGTTTTTGCTGAGAATGAAGTTCTAGCTTGGCTTGCCAAAGAAGTTGGTCTTCCTAAGTCATCAGGTGGTGTCTTTGTTCAAGGTGGATCCCTTGGCAACCTATCTGCACTAGTTACGGCTCGTCACACAGCCATTCAAGAACGCAAGAATCACAAACAGAAACTTCCTAAGCGCTGGTCAATCATTGCTTCCAAAGAATCTCATTCATCGCTTAAAGCTGCAGCAAGAGTGATGGATATAGATATCGTCTTAGCCGATGTTGATAAAGATGGACGTTTAAGAGGTAAAGGTGTTCTTGAAGCAGCGAAACAAATCAAGGATGGACTCTTTGCAATTGTTGCAACATCTGGAACTACAAACTTTGGAATCGTTGACCGTTTAGACGAAGTCGGAACTGCTGCTAAGAAACTAGGTGTTTGGTATCACATCGATGGTGCTTAT